>JAHLWJ010000090.1 GCA_019057975.1 Promethearchaeota archaeon
CAGCTATTTTATTATTTACAATTACACTATTTATAACTGTTGTCTCTGGAACTAACCTTATTAAGTTATCATTACCAGGTGGTTCTACTAACTCCTTTAAGGCATCAATGTATTTACTTGAACCTTCTTCAACACCAAGAGTATTAATAGTCCTCAACTCAGGCACTAAATATTCTCCCCGGCTGTCTGCATAATAGACTTTTATGATCAGTTCATTTGTAAGTTCAGAAGAGGCCTCAGATACACTACTTGTTTTATCTTTATCCTCTACTTCATCAGTATCCTCGTATATATCTTCTTTAGCTATACCCTTTTCTTCATCCAATTGTTCCTCTAATTCTTCAATATTTACTTCTTCAGAAGCCTCTGTATCGTTAATATCTATTTTACTTTCACTCATACCAACATCACTCTTTAACATAGAACAACCTGAAATAATAATTAGATTTATAACTAATAGAAAGATAACCAATGATACAGAGAGGAAATTAGAAGAGCCATTATTATTGAGAAATTTAAAGTACTTCATTATTGCTACCTCATTAAATTAATTATAATATAATTACTACTTTTATTACTACTTTTATAAATAATTTCTATTTTGTATAATTACACAAACAGATATTAATGTCAATACTCCAGACTTAACGCAGATTTAGCTATCGTATGCTTAAATAATATAGATATATATTACAAAAAGTTAGGCTTTTAATAATTTAAAAAACAATTTCTCATATGCACCGCAAATGTAATCCCATGAATAGTTTTTTTTAACCCTTTTAATAGCTCTCATCCCATATTCTTTCACAATTGCAGAATTACTATTAACATAATTAAGTTTTTCACATAAATCATAGATACTATTTTTCTCATATATTATTCCACAGTCTCCTGTAACCTCGATATTTTCAGGAGTTCCATTTACTATAACACAATTTCCAAAACCCATTGCTTCTATTAATGCTGGGTGAGTACCACCAACTTCGGTAGCATGAATATAACAATAGGCATTACTTTGAAGCTCTTTATATCCATCGCCATAAACATAACCGGCAAAAATTACCCTTGGATCACTTGTTTTCTTTAATGATTCTATATATTTTTTTGCATAAGGCGCATCGCCTACAATAACCAGTTTTTTATCTGTCTTTACCTGCTCAAATGCTTTAATAACAATATGAGCATTGTTTTCAGGCTCAAGACGGCTGACATAAAGAAAGTACTCATCAGGTTCTATATTAAACTTTTTTAAAGTTTCAATGGTTGGAACCTTGGCAACATAAGCTCCGTAAGGAATAAAAACAGAATTTTTATGATATCTTTTTTTATAATACTCTTGAATAACTTTTGCATCTGTTACTATTTTATTTGGAAATAGGACTGAAAAAAGTTCTCCAAATAAATACCAGATCTTACCAAGAAAATTCCATTTTTTTCTTTTTCTTTCCAATCCATCTACATTAACTATTACTTTTCTACCAAAAATTCTTGGAATAAGAGAAAAAATACTATTTGCAGCATTACAAATTAAGATAATATCATACCTATGAAACAAGGAATGCATTACGCAAAGAAAAGTATGAACAACTGTATCTAGATATTTATGAGAAATAGTAGGTAAAATCACAATCCTTACACCCCTATAGTATTTATCTTTATAGTCTATAATATTTGATCGTCCATACACAGTAACATTATGGCCTTTATTAACTAACCTTATAGAAAGCTCTTCAGCTAAAGTCTCGAATCCACCATAACAAGCTGGAATTCCTCTTATCCCCATTATTGCAATTTTTATACTCATTTTAATAATTCTGACTTTATGTTTTTTCTAAAACTTCATCAAAAACTTTTATCATATTATTAATATTCTTTTCCAAAGTATAATTTTCCTCAAAACGTTTTCTGCCAGCAACTCCCATTTTTAATCTTTCATTAGGGTGTTCAATTAAGTAAGTTATGGCATCAGCAATTGCCTCTGGGTTTTTCTTATCAACTAATATACCAGTTTTACCATCTATAACAGTTTCAGGTATAGCACCTACATCCTTGGTAGAAATAACTGGGCAAGCTGCAGCCATTGCCTCTAAAATTACATTTGGGTGACCCTCATACCATGAAGGAAATACAAATATATCTGTATCTATTAAAAATTCCTCCTTTTGTTCACCTAAAACCAAACCAACAAACTCAAGGTTACTATCCAGTTTATTCTTTTCTAAAAAATCAAAGACTTTCTTTTTTATTTCGGCATTTTCTCCCGGCCAAGATCCTGCAAACCTAAATTTTATATTAGTATACTTTTGCAAAACTATTTTAGCAGCTTCCAATAAATCCATTACACCTTTAAACTCATATAGATTCCCCAAATAACTAATAATTAAATTTTTTTTACTTTCTTTAACATTTTTATTAGAGATATCTGGGTCAAAATCAGTTCCATTCGGCACCACTTTGATATCCTTTACCCAGTCACTCATCATTGATTTAAAAGAATTACCTAATACTATTCCGACATTTGCTTTTCTCATTGTTATGTCTATAAACTTTCTAATAAACCAATTACATTCATTATAATATATTTCAAAATAACTATTACGTATGTGTACTGCTACCTTAGCCCTGCTAAAACATTTAGTAATCAGGATAAAAATACCATCTCTTAGATAAGCAAGATTGTGTGCAACATTAAGATATACTAAATCTGGCCTAACTTTCAATATAAGAAAAAATAAGCCTATAAAATTTTTCAAACTTAATAATATATTACAAGGATCAGGCTTACCTAAGTTATCAAGGTTTCTATGATCCGAAGTATCAAGGTGATAAATTCTAAATACCTTTAAGATTTTAGATTTTAAAATCCTTTCGTTTGAAACATTTACACCATGATAGGGTGGTGGAGTAGAACCAATAAATATAATTTTCTTTTTATTCATAGCTTTTACTAAGACAAATTAAAAAGTAACTTAATTCTAAAAATATGATAAACTCTTTGCATACACAATTAACCTATTTGTGGTTGTAGTAAATTTTTTTCCTTTTTATATAAACCCACAATATACCCAAATAAAAATATAATGGCATAATAACCCTAGGAAATTCAAGATAATTATCAATAAATAACATTAAAAAAATATATATTATATAAATAAAAAAGGCAAAATAAATATAACTAATGCTTTTTCGTTTAAAAAAGATAATACCAAAACTAATTTTTTTTAACATCAAAAAAAATACCAAAAAAAACATAATCAAACCAAATATCCCGGCCTCTCCACAAATAGATTGAATACTCGCCCAAGGGTGATTTAATACACTTCCCATATAAGGAATATTTTCAAATAATTCTCTGTTCCAAAGGGAAAGTATATATTTTTCAGTATATTCTGACCTCGATATAGGTAATATTTTCTCAGCAAATTTTGAATACTCTCCACTTAAATATAAAGCTGCTCTGCCCGAATAATTACCCAATCCGACTCCTATAATTGGATTAAAAAAACTTTCTCTCCATAAAAATCTGAAAGTATTATAATAACCGTCTACCTTAATTCCTTGCTTATGGCTCTCTGGATTAATTACTTTGTTTATTGCTATACGACCACTCGAGTATAAATAAGTTGATTTTATATAATCACTAAAAAAAGCCAAAAAAATAAATAAAAATAAAACTAAAACAACTGTCAGAAAGATAAATATTTTCTTCTTCTTCACAAATAGGACAGTTCTAAAATCAAAAAAAAATATAATTAAAATAATTAAAAAAGTTAGGCACAAAATCAAAGATGATGCATTAAAAAAAGAAATAATGTAGCTAATAAGTAATACTATACCAAAAATTAGGTACCTGAGTTTCTTTTCAGCCAAATAAATACTAAAGGCGAGAAGACAGGGTAAAATTATTTTCATACTAAGTTCATGCTGACCTGAAATCCCTAGTGTTCCTACTGCTGCATCGTAATTTGAACCCTTATATTTAATAAAGAATTGGTATAAACATATAATTGATTGGAATAATGAAAAATAAATTAAAAATTTAATAGACCAATTCAAAAATTCATCATCTATTTCAAAATAAAAAGGACAAAAAAAAGTTAGTATTGAGCCATATGTGGCAAGAGAAGCTAAACTGTTAAAAAATATATAGTATTTATTAAAGAAAAAGTTAAAAGAAACATTTAAAAATAGCAAAAAAAAGCTAAATATAATAAATCTATAAAAAATCAATGGAATAGACTTCTTAGTAAAAAAAAGAAAAAAGATCAATATAATTGGGATTAGAAAGGTTGCTAAATTTACAGGTAAAAAAGATATTACTACAATTATAAAGGTAATTAATTTTGGATATGAGAGTGAATAAACACTCTCAAAATTTAATCTACTTTCCATAATTTAGCTTATAAAAAAACTATAACAAATTATTTATAGGCTTGAAACAACAGTTAAAGAATTTTTTTAAATGCAACGTCCTAAAAGTTATTTTATTATGCATCATATTCCTGATCTTCTTCCAAAATAACTCTTATACTGTTTTTAGTACAGAATTACATTTTTAAAAAATATAACAGCCCTTCACAACCACCTAGAAATAGCACTTCATCTTTAATAAAAATATCTTCATTCTTTTCCAATCTACTTTCTAGCTAGGAAATTTAGCCTTGCAACAAAGCATCAATCGTATTTTTAGCCATAATAATATTTGTGAATTTCTCCTGCACCCTTTTATAACCTTTTCTTTCCAACTTTGCCCTTAGTTCATCATTTGTTAGTAATTCAATGATTTTTTTCGAAATCTCCTCTAAATTAGTTGGAGATACTAGGAAACCCGATACCCCATCTTCGACAGCCTTGTTACACTCCATATTACTATAGATAAAATTTTCTTTTCCAACAGTTCGTTTTAAAACATAAGTTTTTTCTAATATACCCCCCAACTATTTATTACCTAATTAATAATTGATATGAACCCCAAAACTTGGACACCAAGTTAACTAGTCAGAATAAGCTGATGGGACTCATTTCCTCTCATATTTTCATTATTTATATTTTCAATTTCTCAACCCTCAAAATTAGCATCCATAAAATTAACTTCCTTTATTGCTTTAATTAATCTACAAGCGTTGCTTATTAAAGAATATTTCTCATTAACAATTTTTCTACCTTCAATTCCCATAGTCTCCCGTATTTTTCTATGTTTTATTAGATGTTCTAGTTTCTTAAACCACTCTTCTTCTGTTCTTGCCAAATATCCATTTACTCCTTCTTTCACTAACTTAGAATTAATTCCAATAGGAGAAGCAACACAAGGTATCCCTACAGCCATATACTGAAGCAACTTATATCCTCCTTTCCCTTTTGACCATTCATCATCCGTCAAAGGCATTATTCCAATATCAAAACTTTGTAAATCTTCAATTTCGCTTTCCAAACTCCATTCCTTGATCTTAAAATTAATCCCAACAATCCCAATTTTTGAAGAACCAACTAGTTTAAAAACTACATTTGAGTATTTTCTACTAATTTCTTTAAAAACACCCAGCAGTGGTTTTAAATAATAAGTATTCTCAGGGTTACCTATCCACCCGATAACAATTTCTTTGCTTCTTTTATTTGTTTTTGGAATCAAAACTTCACAGTTTACAGGAGTGTTAAGCAGCAAAATATTCTTGTTATATTTCTCGACATACTCTTTAATAAAAATGTTATCAAGAGTAATAACTAATTTAGAAACTTTTATAAGATGTCTTAGACGTAATTTTTTTATTAAATTTTTTAATTTACTGTATAATCTCCTATCATTTGGGTGCAAAGCCCAAATGGCATCATCAAAGTCAAAAATGATTTTCTTATTAAATAGTGTAATAATTTTTTGAATTAAAATTGGAGGCAAAACTTTTTGAATAAATAATATATCAAAATTTCTAGTATAGTTAATTATTTTTAAATATTTAATAATTTTAATTATAGATTTTTTAAACATAAACTCCATTATCTTCAATCCACCCTTTTTTGCAGAAATTTCATTCATAGAAATGATCCTACATCCAATATTATTCTCCTCTATATAGGGTATGTATTGATAAACTCTGGTTCTACTACTTGCAACTATTTCTTTACCAATTGTTATAAATAAAATTTTCATTATTGACTAAACTGATTATTAATATTAAATTCTAAGCAAATCCTGAAAATTATGACCAATCCTCCTTATTTAATCCTCCTTTACGTCTCAAGCATTTGTGATTTAAACTAATTTTTATACTTAAAGAATCAAAATATTTTTTTATTCTTGATAATTTTTTATAAAAAGAGACTCCACATATTGTAATAAAAAATAATATGTAGGACTTAACATGAAGAGGATAGGTCTTTATGCTCACTAAAAAATATTTTCTGCCTTTTTTCACTTTTCCTTTTTTGTATAAGTAATGTCCCATCATATAATACCTTTTTGCTAATGCTTTTTTATAACTCTTCATCTCTGGATAATATCTATTGATTATTATTTCATTTGCTTTTATATAAGCTTCTATATCAGAAGAAATAGAAGATGGAGTGTAAAATACTTTCACTAATGGCTCTTTAATATATTTAAATTTATAATATTTCGAAATTCTAATCAAAAGCTCCCAGTCGCTGAATCTTTTAAGTGATTCATCAAACAAGCCTGCTCTACAAAAACATTCTTTCCTTATTACTACTGCTTGTAATGTAATAAAATTCTCTTTAAGTAACTCATTGTGTATGTCTCCTTCCCTCTCAACTACTGATGATCTTGGTATATATATTTTTTTACCACCTTTTACTTTCCAAAATCCAGAATAGACTACTCCTACATTAGGTGGCACTTCTTTAAATATATTTATTTGTTTTTCAAGTTTACGAGGTAACCATTCATCATCACTATCCTGAAAAGATATAAAATACCCATTTGCAAATTTAATGCCAATATTTCTTGCGATAGCAGCACCTCTATTATATTTAAAACCAAAATACCTAATTCTTTTATCATAAAAATTCTTTAATACTTTTTTTGTGTCATCTGTTGATCCGTCATCGATTATAATAACTTCAAAGTCATTAAAAGTTTGATTTAAGACACTTTGAACTGACCGCCTAATTGAGCACGCTCTATTATAAGTAGGAATAATCACACTCACAGCTGGACTTTTATAAATCATCTACGCATACTCCTTTACACTTACGTACACTATTGTTAGTCTCTTCGCTAACAAACTTGGTTTAGTGACACAATATATTCTATTAATTTCTTGACCATCTTCATTAATAATTATTACTGCATTTCCTATTAAAAAAATGTTAGGGTTATTTTCTAAAAAATTAACCTGTTTCTCAATTCTACATGGCAATGCTGTGTCATCTGAACCCAAAATAGCAATATAATCTCCGCTAGCTATCCTTAAGCCTTGGTTCTTTGAAGGTGCGCTGGACCTTTATTTTTATTATTAAAAATAGGAATGATTCTACTATCTTTATTTGCGTAGTATTTTATTATTTTTTCACTATCATCATCAGAATAATCATCAATAATAAGCTCTAAATTTTTATAAGTTTGACACAAAACTGATTCAATGCTTTCAGATAAATACTTTGCTTTATTATAATTAGCCATTATAACTGAGACTTTACTTTTCTCATTTAACATTCTAATTATTCAAACCATTCTACAATTATGATAAAAAGAAACATTATCTAAAATATCAATTTAAATATTTATCTGCTCGTACTGAAACCAAATATTAATTATTCTTTATTTCTACATAGCCAAATACCTTTTAGTTCATAAAAAAAATACTCTACTAAAGTTATTTCCATCAAAATTATTCCAATTTATAATTCGCAATAACTCCCGCTAAAGTCTTTTCCATTATATCCCAACTATACCTTTCTATACATTTTTGCCTAGCCTTCCAGCCAATTTCTATGGCTTTTTCAGGATTATCCATAACATACTGAATCATTCTAC
Organism: Promethearchaeota archaeon; assembly: GCA_019057975.1. Next base: position 7,991 of record JAHLWJ010000090.1, read on the forward strand.
CTAACTGTCCTGGATTACCAGCTTCTACAATCCAACCACAGCCATTCAATATATCAGGAAGATCGGATACATTAGTTGCTATAATTGGCTTTGCCATTGCCATTGCATCAAAAACCTTAGCTGGAATTTGCCCAATTGTGGAATAGCTCCTTCTCTGAGGTATTACTATAATATCTGCTACAGATAAAAGCTCAGGGATTCTTTTAAAAGATTGTAAGCCAAATATTTTAACTCTTTCCATTAATATTTTCTTTACAGTTTTGATTAAATTTTTGCAATACTGATCTCTATCATCAAATCCAACAATAACAAGCATAGCATTTTTATTTTTAATCAAATTTATAGCTTCCACTAAATCTTCTATACCTTTATGTGGCCGTGGTGTACCAAAAAACATTACAATTTTATTTTCTTTATCTATTCCATATTTTTGTCTAAGCAAATATTTATCAAATTTTGTCGGGTTTAAAGCACTCGTATCTCTCCCATACCAAACTATCATACCACCGAATTTCCTCTTTACAGAGTATTTACCTTATGCATTCTATAGATAAAAATATCAAAATGAAAATTAATAAATTTATTATTGCTAGTATAATTCTCAGTAGTTTTCTCTTTACTCATTTTTTTAATCTCCTTCAGTATTACAACAACCCAAAATGCTCTTCTTTCGAAGTGAAAAACAATCTCTAGGCCAAGAATAAATCAAAAATATTATTTTTTTTACCAAAATACTGGATTTTACTAATTATTTTTTTCTTCTCAAACTCTAAATCTTTCATCATTTTATTTAGCTTACTAATTATCTCATCAATATCAATATCCTCCCTACAGTCAAAAAAGTAATCTAACTGGTTAAAATTCTTTAGGAGTTCAAGATACTTTGTAGCCCAACCTATAACTAAAGCAGGAATGCCATTATTATATGAATGAACAATAGAATGGTAACGAGAAGCAATCACAAAGTCAAACTGCTTAATAATATTCTCTAACTCTATTGCATTTAAGTCGTCATAAATTATTATTACATTTTCATCCTTTTTGAAAAAACTCTTAATATTCTCACAAACCTCTAAATCTTCATACGAATATCTAATGAGATAAACTATCTTGTCAAAGCTAATTAGACTATCTATTAATGATTTATAGACCAAATAAATTTTTTCTGATTTATCTCTTTCAATAACCCTTAAATTAGGAATAATTCCAACTGAATTAGGCTTAATTTTAAAACTCTTTAGAGAAATATCTTTCTCAAAAATATTAGATAAATTATATCCTCTATTTTGAAGAACAATGTCACAAGTTCTCTCAACATTTTTCTTCGTAAATCTCCCGACAGATCTTACCCCTTTTACTTCTCTTGGAAATACTTTAATTGGATACCTAAGAAATAATTTTAATGGCAGATATAAAAAAGGTATAATAGGAAAACTAAAAGGACCTATAGACTGTGGAAAAATGTAATATGGGACTGAATACATTTTTGCAATTATTATGTTTAATAAATAACATGCTGAATTAAATAAACCCCATTGTGAAGATAAAGCATAGCCACTTATGTCAATAAAAAAATCAGCATTTTTAATTATTCTTTTTATATCACCTTCTAAATAATCATACCTGCTCTCTTTTATAAAAAACTTTACCCAATTCCCAAGTAAAATTTTAATCCTGATTTTAAAATCCCAAGGCAAAATATCAAACTTATATATATCTTTCTCTTCTTTATTTCTTTCAAAATCCCGTGTTGAAAATAGGAAAATTTTTTTATTAGTAAACCTTCTTTTTATTTGATCTACTGTGGTAAAAGTCATCGCTTGAGCACCTTTATTAAAGAGCTCACCACCAACAATAACTACATTTCCATCTTCCTTCAATTCATTAAAAGATCGAGTCCTCTTGCCTATGAAAAAAAATAAAAACCCTATTAAATTAATTCCAGCCACAGCTACTGATTCTTTAATATACTTTTTAAAGTAACCATAAACAGCTTTTAATTTACTTACGATTTCTAACACTGATAAGGCGTACTTTATTTTGTTAAAATTGTAATTCTTACCCCACTCAATATACCTTTTTAATCTAGTTAGTTTCTTATATATCTTAAAATCTTCTCTGCGTAGCGGACCAATGTTTTGACAGAGCTTTTCATCACATATAATTAATTTAGCAAATTCTAAATTAGTTCTTCTACTTTTTAAATTTTGAGACTTTCTAATTTTATTAATGCTTTCTTTTTCCAGTACAAACAAATAGGAATACTTGTCAAAATATTTTTTCCCTTTATTAGTTCTAACTATTACGCTTGAACTTCCTCTAGGATTTTCTTTTCCTTCAATATAACAATCACCAAAAGAAATATCAGCCAATCTATTTAATTTATCAAGACAAAAAAGACACCTATTTAGCTGAAAATTTTTTTTAAGCTGTATTCTAATTTTTCTATCCACCATAACTTCTCTACCTGAATCAAAATATATCTTAGAATTTCCAGGCCAACCACATTTTTCCTTAGTTCTAAACTCAAATTTAACTAATTTTTCCCCAGCTCTCATATATCTTTCTTCAAAGAACTGAATTACATTTAAATTTAAAGTCTTATCACAAAAAAGCCCCGAAAAGAATAAATTTTTTTCAGTTATATCATTCTTTCCCAAGAATTTTTTAATTCCATAGATTTGACAAGGTGTTCCTATAATTATGTATCTTTTATTATCTTTTTTCTGTAGTGTTTTTATTACATTATATACAGAAGCTGGAATATATTTAGACTTTGCTGAATCAATTACTTTACTTATCTTGTTTGTGGCTCTTAATCTTACAGAGTGACCTTCAAACCTATTAAAATCTAGGATAAAAGCCTCATCAAATTCCTTATTTTTTAATAATTCAGAAACAAAGCTAGTAATTATTCCACCACTTGTTGAATTTTTCCTTAGATTGTAGTCTTTACTGAATGTTGTATAACTATGTAAACAAGGCCCATCAAAAATTTCTTCACTAATCTCTTTGTCCCTCAATTTAAAAGGGTCAATATCAATTCCAGGACAAACCTCTATACATATCATGCACTCTGTACACTTTTTATCATTTACTTTTGGAAGAAACTGCCCAAATTGATATTCCATTGTAATTGCACCTTTAGGGCATACTGCATAACATATCTCACATGAGACACATAAATCTAACTCTCTTGTTTTTCCAACATTTACTTTTCCCATAATTCTTAATACTTCTTCTTAAATAGATAATTTAGTCCTTTTCCTACAAAAACGTGTATATAATGTTTATTATAATATTTTTTATATTTATCTGACTGACCTATTTCAAAAGCTTCTTTTAAATGATGAGGTCTATTATCTCTAACAAATTCCCCTCCCATACTATCAAATAGATATCCGCCAGATTTCAAAGACTTAGTCAAATTCTTTAATAACTTAAGAGGATTTCTTACATGTTCAAATATCTCCGTTGCTATAATTAAATCATACTCCGACTCAGGCAGGGTTGGATAAACTTCTGTGTTATCCACTTTAATTATTTTAGGGTTAAATCCTCTCTTTCTAAAGCGCCATACTGTAAAGTCAAACTTCAAATTATCTAAATCACAAATTGTAACTTCAGACCTAAAAGAAGCAAACAATAAACCAATGTCTGAAACTCCACAGCCGTAATCTAAAATTTTAAAGTCATTTAATTTTTTGTCAGAATCTTTTATTATAAAATCTAAATAATCTGTTATCATTGAATATCTTTCATAAGCTAACATTAACCTTAGAGTGTAGTCAAAAGCGATATTGTCATATGTCTTTTTCAATTTATTTGGTTTGGTATTACCTTCAAAATATTCTATAAGATGGTTTTTAAATTTATCAGTATTTGGAAAACCATATTTCAAATAATGCCTTATTAAATAAAAGCTACCAATACTAAAAAAATTCTTTATTTCACTTTGCCTATCCAAAAATAAAGGTTTAAATCTATTAATTTGAGTGTCTTTAATTTTGCTTTTCCATTTACTTTTTATTATAGTTGATGGATCCAAAACTAGATGAAAAAGAGATAAACGATAAAGCTTTTTATATACTAGTTTAATAATATTATATAACAATGGATATTTCCTAATAAACTTTGATATCTTGTCTCTTATTATATCATTCATCACTTATCTCTCACCAACCCAATAAAATCTTTCTAATATTTCTTATTGTCTTTTTGTCCAATATATAAAACATACCAATATAAGTTAAGAGGCCTATTATAATAGATAAAACAAATTTAAAGATTTCGTTTAATATTAAACCTTTCTCTAAAACAAAAATAATCGCAATTAAAATTAATGTACTTATTAAAGGAAAAATTAACTTCTCACTCAAATTTTTAATATCACATTTCGTAATTTTTATTATTATAATAATAAAACCAATAGTGGAAATTAAACTACTTAAAAATACTACAAAAGATGCACCCAATATTCCCCAATTAGTTATAAAAGGATAAATAAGAATAGCAAGAATAAAAAAACGAGCTAATTGCCACTTAGTTATTATTTTAGGTTTCCCTATACCTTCTAGCGCTGGACCTATTGTCGCCCCTATGGATCTCAGTAATCCACTTAACGCTAACATCTGCATCGCTGGAACCATCGGCATCCATTTATTCCCCAAAAATATCTGTGTAAATTCGGGAGCCAGTATAAAAATCAAACCTGCAATCGGAAATGATATAAATGTTGTAAGTTGGAGAATTTTTAAATATGCCTCTTTTAATTTTGGTAAATTATCCTGTAATTTTGAATAAGCAGGAAAGCTTACCTGCGATATAACATGGGATATTTCTGTTGCTGGTAAGTTAGAAATCCTGTAAGCCATTTGATAAAAGCCTAACATAGTAGCTCCAAGTAACTTTCCAACAAAAATGTCGTCACCGTGGGTAATTAAAAAAACAAGAATACTTGAACCTAGTATCCACCTGCCAAATCCAAAAAGCTCCTTTGCTTGAGCTCTATCAAATTTAAATCTGGGCCTATAAGGCTCAATTACATAAGACATTATACATCTTACCAAATTTCCTGCCAATAACCCAAATACCAAAGCCCAAACACTTTTTAATAAAAAAGCAGAAGTAATAGCAACAGTTACATCAGCAATTGTCCCCAAAAATTGATACTTAAAAAATTTCTGAAACTGAAGTTCCTTCTGAAAATATAAAACTGCAATGTTATTTAAACTCTGTAAGATAATAGAAATTCCAATAACTCTTAGAAGCGGTCCAGCAGCCGGTGCATCAAAAAAGATAGCAGCAGGTTTTGCTAAAAAAAACACTATAGCAGCTATTAAAAATCCTCTAATCAGCCCTACCGTCCAGGCGGTGTTTAAATAGTCTTTAGTTTCCCCTTTCTTTTGAATAAGTGCCTGCTGAAAACCTGTTTGAGAAAATGTATCAAGCATAGATAAAACCAAAAGAGCAATACCAAATAACCCAAAATCATTAGGTGAAAGCAGACGAGCCAAGATAATTGTTCTTATTAACTGAAAAATCCTGTCAGAAATTCTTAAGGTAAATACCCAGAAGCCACCTTTGACCGTTCTTTCGGAAAGACTTTCTCCTGGAGTTGCCATTTTTCTAATTAGGTTTTTGCTTTTCTTTATGATATTTAAGCGTCTAAAATTCATATATTGCCTTTTAAAAATACTTAACTTTATTTAGCTTTTTACTCATTATCATATAAATAGCTACTTGATGGATATATGACATAAAGGCAAATATATCAGAGTATAAAATATAATGAAGTATAAACAAGAGCTTATTAGTAGCAAAAACACTAACTTAAAGAAATAGCCGAATATATGGTTATGGTCCTTGTTTCTCATTTAGGCTCTTTAGAAGATATAAAATAGTTTGCCACAAATACCACCACTATTCCCAAAATTATAGCTAAAAACAGGCTAATCAGTGCATTCCTCTTATAATTAGTATCAACCGCAGTAGTGGGAACTTTCGGTCGCTCTAATATTTCCATCTTATTAATAAATAACTCTTTATTTTCTGTAAGATTATATTTTAATTTCTCCAGATCACTATAAATTAAATATTTAGAATTAAGCTCATTAAGTAAAATAGGAGAAACATAATTAATGCCAGAGAAATAAATATTAGAGCCTATTTTATTTTCCATCTCTTTTATTAATTTCAAATTAAAATCTACAATGTAATTTTCTATTCTAGTGGAAATTTCTTCTACTTCCTTATAAACATTTAAAAGCGACTCATCTACTTTTTCTATAAGGCTGTTGTAAGTTTCTTCAAACTCTAAATTTTTTCTACCTTCATATACATTAAGAAGTGCCTCATTTATCCTGTATACTATTTCTGGGTTGCTATGTAAGGTAGTAATGGTTATAATTTCTTTTTTATCATCTATAGATATATTAATTGCTTCATTTAATTCGGCCCTCTCTATTTTAAAGTCCAGGCTACTAATTACTTCTTCTAAAACTTCATCTGATTTTAGCTCCATAGATACATCACCCAAATTTCCGATTTTTAAACTATCTGCTTCCTCTGGAAAATATTCACTAATGGAATCCAGGTAGTAATCCTCTTTTACCTTCAGTATAGAAGTTGAACTGTAGTCCGGGGTATTCAGGAACGTAAAAAGAAGACCCGCTATTAGAACTACTATGAAAGTGCCTATAAACCACCATTTTCTGTTAATAAAAATTCTAGCTAGCTCTCTTAAATCTATTTCATCCTCTGATTTTATTTGCTTTTTAATATCATTTTCTTTATTCATATATTTCCCTTTTTAAGTTTTTTGCTTGCTGTTAAATAGTACCACAGAGATGTATTTTATTAATACATTTAATCATATATTTTTAAATTTTTCATTACTATTTTGTTTTATAGTTAAAAGTCTCTTAAAAGAATGATATTTCTTTCTTCTAACAGTTTATGGTATCCTG
>JAHLWJ010000476.1 GCA_019057975.1 Promethearchaeota archaeon
AAAAGCAAGTTAGCCTTTCATCTGGATACAGATGAAGCCAATGCCGGAAATGTAAAAGGAAGCGGTTTAGCAAGAATTTTATAATACGATTCACGAGATACGAATTTGTTAATATAAACTTTACTGGGGTAATTTAAGAAAGAAAGAATAATTATCGCTTTTATTTTTCCCCATCTTCTTTTTTCTCTAGTTCTTTTTCTTTACTCGATACTATATACTCGATACTTTTTTTTATTTGTTTGATTTATTTCTAAAGAACTTTTATAATCATAAAAAAAGAGAGATGTTATGGTTGGTAAAAATTATCGGACTAATTATATATTAAATAGATTATCTATTGATGGTTTTGCGAACATCAAAGATTTGTCTAAAAAATTAAAAGTTTCCGAGATGACCATTAGAAGGGATCTCAGAGAACTATCTAAGGAAAATATTGTTACTCTTATTTCAGGCGGAGCTGTTCTAAAAAGGAATTCCCCGGTTGATACAGATGAAGAAAAGTATTTAATTCAAACTGCAGAATCCGTGATGTTAGAAGAGAAGATTAAAATTTCGCGAAAGGCAGCTTCTTTGGTATACCCTAATGATGTGATTATTATAGATACCGGTTCTACTACCGAAAATCTCCCTAAATTTATTCCGGAAAATATACCCCTAACTGTTATATGTTATACTCTAAATATTTTGTTTAATGTTTATGAAAATAAGAATTGGAAACTAATATTCCCCGGAGGTTACTTCCATAATAATACTCTAATGTTCGAAAGCCCGGAAGGGATAGGGGTAATAAAAAAGATAAGGGCTAATAAAGCTTTTATTTCAGCTGCAGGTGTTTCTGAAAAATTAGGAGTTACCTGTGCAACTGATTATGAGAAGGAAACCAAGAAAGCAGTTATTGAATCTTCAGATACTAAAATTTTATTAGTAGATTCTTCAAAATTTGGGAAAATTAAAATTTCGCATTTTGCTGACCTTACTGATTTTGATATTGTTATCACTGATTCAGGAATTTCCAAAGAGTGTGAAGAAATTGTCAAAAATATCGGTATAAAGCTATATATTGTTTAAAATAAGAATGAAGTAAGTTAGAGAAATTACCATCCATTAGAAAAAAAGAGGAGGAGCAAAATGAGATTATTTGGTGGAGTTTTTATGGGAATTATATTTTTAACAGTAGGTATAATTTTACTTCTGAATAGTTTTTTTAACTTTAATGTCAATATATTTAAATTAATAATAGGAATTCTTATTGTCTTATTCGGAGTATTTGTCCTTTTTAATGGTTTTGGTTTTCAAGATAGCAGAAACATTGTTTTTAGAGAAGGAATAATCAGGGTTTCAGAAGTTCAAGATGAATATAATATTATATTTGCCTCAGGTACAGTCGATTTATCAAAAGTAAAGATAGAAGACGAGGTGAAGAAGATAGAGGTTAATACCATATTCGCAGAGGGAAAAGTTATCCTTAATCCTGATGTCCCAACATTGATTAAAGCGAGTTCTGCCTTTGGTGAATTAGAATTACCGGATAGATCATCAGTGATATTTAGTTCCCAAAAATATAAAATAGGTGATATTAGCACTAATCAAGGATATTTAGAAATTAAAGCAAGCGCAGTGTTTGGTAAGCTAAAATTCATCACCACTAATTAATTTTTGTAGTTTCCCAAGATGAGAAAAGGATTAGATATTTGTAAGATAAAAAAAACAGGGGTAAAATATTACCCCTGTTTTTTTTATCTTTAGTTAAACTTGGAAATCCATCGTCTATGACGGTGGTAATGTAATTTTGGCTTTGCTAATGTCATTCCCGCGAAACCTGTCCTCGACCTGATGGGGAGCGGGAATCTATCCTTATTAAGTGTTGTACTTATGGATTCCGCATCAAGTGCGGAATGACAAAAATAATATTTTTTCTTTAAAAACCACTGCCTTTGACGGTGGTAGCTTACCGCTTATAAAAGCTTATCTAAGGTGAAATTGGCACACTTACTGCTGGGCTTTCATTGCAACCCTCCGATTTCTGAGTCACACTTAGAGTATTTCCTAAAGTATGATCAAAATCCTCGGGAAGGTCTGCTTCCATTAGGGTAAAACTTCCGTTCTCATCAGCAGTGGTAGTTGCGGTGCGTCCTTCTCCGTCAGTTACTGTTACGGTTGCTCCTGGTTCTACAGCTCCTTCTGCCCCACCAATCATCATTCCTCCTGTGCCAATAGTTCCCCTACTTGCAGTTATCTTGGAAGCATCTGGTTCGGGACAATCTGGAGGAAAACATCCTGTAAATAGCAAAGCAAGAGAAATAACTACTACTGAACTAATAAGGATAAGCTTTTTCACTTTTATCACCTCCTAAACAATTTGTTCTTTACACAGTTATCTTCTTATTTTTTTTTCACCTCCTTTATAGAGTAAATAAAAATTGATTTTGTTTACGGCAATTATTAGATATTACTGCATTCATCAATATTGATGGAATGATTTTGAGATTTTTGGTGGCAATTTAAAAATGAGGAATATTTAGAATAACTGTATTTATTATAAATGGTATTTAGGGTAAATAATATAAAACTTAATAATTGTTTGTGAAAATTATTAGATTTAATTATTAGGATTTCATTTTTTTGCCCAAATATATCAATTTATTAGACGCTCTCTACGCTCTCTATATTTTACTACGACACATGTTTCATTATTCCTTCTTTTTATTAAAAAAATATTAATTTTTTATTTTAAATAAAAAACACGTCTTTAATTTAAATATAATATTTTGGTGAGTTTTTTCTATTTTCTTAACGCAATACGCAATACACGATACTCGATACGGTTTATTTATCCTTCTTATTTTCCCTGATTTTTTCTGTCTTTTCTTTCGCTTTCTTAACTCGATACTCAATACTATATACTCAATACTATATTTATAAATTTGACAGGAAATAAAATGTATGATATAAATAGACTGACGGTCAGTCTATAAAGGAAAAAGAGAAAAGGAAATGCATTATGGCAAGAATTACCAAAGAATATCACGTACGAAAAAATGAACTTCTTAATGTAGCCCAGGAACTCTTTTTTAGCAAAGGATACGAACAAACTTCGGTGGAAACTATTATAAAGAAAGTGAGAGTATCAAAAGGTACTTTTTATTATTACTTCAAATCTAAAGAAGATTTATTGGATGCATTGATTGAAAGATTGTGCGAAAAGATTTTAGATGAAGTCAAAAAAATTGTTGAAAAAGATGATTTAAATGCCATTGACAAATTAAATAAAGCTTATGTTGTGGCTGGAAGCGTAAAATTAGAAAATATAGAATTGATAGAAGTATTGATGAAAGCGCTTTATGATGACAGAAATTTATTTTTCAGGCATAAAATGTTCGTAAATGCCTTAAAGATATTAGCTCCTGAATTTTCTAAAATTATCAGGCAGGGTATAAATGAAAAAGTATTTAATACGCCATACCCGGATGAAGCAGCAAGGTTGATTTTCGAAGTAGGAAATACATTTTCCGGGAAAATTCCTCACCTTATTATAGATTTAGATAAAAACCCCGAAAACTTGAATAAAGTCGAAAAGGAATATAGGGTTTACGAAAATGCAATAGAAAGAATTATAGGTGCAGAAGAAGGAACTATTGAAATTGTCAATCGAAATATTTTAAAAAAATTTTCTGAGAAACTAAAAATTGACATCAATGAATCATGATGATTGTTAATTTATATTGTCTATAAAGGAATTTTTCAAGAAAAATAAATCTGTGAGAAGAATAAAAAATTATTTCGTTGAAAATAAAT
>JAHLWJ010000091.1 GCA_019057975.1 Promethearchaeota archaeon
TTACCAGAAAATTGAATATCATCGAAATATGGAATAAGGGGACGATTTTTACTTGCTTTTTCTACTACAGTTTTTAGAGGAGAGTCAATCTTACGAATTATCCCTTTTTCATCTATTGTCGAAGTTTTATGGGTGTGTTCATTATATAGACAGATTATACACTCTGGCCATCTCTTATGGAAGTAATTCAAGACACGGTCTATCACCTTATGTTTGAGGGATATTATTCCAAATAAAACCCCCCGGTTATTAATTTCTGTACGTGTGAATTGCATCGCTCGATAGGATTCTTTAGAAATCTCACGCATCATACGATTAACTTTTTTTGCAATTGGAGTGCCAGAATTGCGTAAGACAACTTCTGGAATTTTATTAATTTGTTGGATTAGAGCAGGATAGAAGTTACAATGGCGGGGAAGATTATGAATAAATTCCTCGTATGAATGACCTCTTGCACACCCAACGACTTCCAGTGGATCTTTCTCCTCAATTATTTTTCTCAAACGATTTCCCTCTGTGAAACTTTATCATTAATTATGTCGAAATACTTATTTAAAGTCGTTTGATTATGGCCATTTATCAGGAGGTAAGGTTCAGCTCGTTTTAATACCACACCTACAGATTTAAGATCTTGCCGACGTTTAAATACAAATTTTCTTGCTCGTAAATTTATTATACGTTTAGCAGATATAGGTCCAATTCCAGGAACAAGTAACAACTCTCGGTAAGAGGCCTGATTGGGATCTACAGGATTACGATCTTTAAAATATACCCTTGCTAAATGAATTTTCGGGTCTCCTTTAGGTAAATTTCCTTCTTCGTTAAATACTTCTTCCAAATCCTTTAATTTATAATGATATATTCTTAATAGCCAATCACTTTGATATAACCGATGTTCTCTTTCTAGTGAGGCCGCTTGTTTACCAGCTAGAGGCGTTCCTTCGATTGGAATGAACGAAGAAAAATAGGCTCGTCTTAAATCAATTTCTCGGTATCCCCAATCGGTTCTTTTAAGCAGATCATAATCTGTTTCATTTTCTGCTGCACCTACAACGAACTGAGTGGTTTGTCCGCTGTTTAATATTGGTGCACCATCCCACCGAAACTTTTTATATCCATCTTCTCTTCTATCTTTAATCATTTTTTCTTGGTATCTCAATTTATTGTCTTGCTCAATATCTCTCAGTTCTTTAAGAGCTTCATCATTATGTTTGATCCTAATCTGTTTTAACCAGCGTTGACGTGTTAAAATATCATTATTAAAATCTTTTTGATCCGCGATTTCAGAGAGGAAATCCTTAGTGGAAGCTTCTGTATTAATTGAGATGCGATCGGAAAGAGATATTGCTTCTTTAAGCAGATATTGACTCACACCTGGTAAGCATTTAAAATGTACATACCCACCGAAATTATATTTAAAGCGAAGAAGCCTTATCACTTCAAGCATTTCTTCTGTCGTTTGATCAGCACTGCCACAAACTGCTGAAGAAATAAATACACCTTCAACGACATTCATTGAATAAAGTTTCATAAATGTTCGAGCGTATTCTTCTGGAGTAAAACTCATTTTTCGCTTACAGCTGTGTGAAAAGCAGTACTTACAATTATAAATACATTTGTTAGTATATAGAGTTTTGAAAAGACTCATACATCGTCCATCAGGGGTATAACTGTGGCAAATTCCAGCGTTTACTGTATTTCCAATCCAACTTTTGGTATCCCCAAAAAGTTTAGGATATTTATCAGTACGACTAGAAGCGGTACTAGCACAAATATCATATTTGGAAGCATCTCCTAAAACACGTATCTTCTCTAAAGTAGACGGCACTTTCTCAGTCCGATATGTAAAATAATATTTATCAATAGGGGTATAATTTAATTTTTAATAATTAGTTTATAAAAAGAAGGGGCATACTGAATTTTTAAAATAGATTTAAGGATCTGATCGATATAGGAGTGTATTTAAATGATTTAAATAAAATCATTACAGATTTATGAAACCTAAAAAGATATCAATTAAATCTTGAAGAACTAAAGCCTTAGCGATATCTCCTTCTATTTTTATCTTTCCCTCCATATATGCAGACACAGGATTGCCATTTATTAGTAAGTCTGCGGAAGTTTCAAGGTCCATTTCTAAAATTAAATTAGGATTAGTTTCCTCTCCTTTATACCATTCCATTCTATTATCGACAATACGGATTATATAATTATCAAGGTCAGTGATTTTCATTTGAATACTTAAATCTTCTTCTGAGATTGTTTCTTTAGCTTCAGGGTTGTTATTTACAAAAACTGTTAAAACATCTAAAAAGAGGGGAACTTGTGATGGTTCGACATTAGAAGGTCCCTTTAAATACACATTTATGAGATCTTTCATTGAATTGGCATCAATCACTCCTTTTTTATCTTGGTTGTCATTAACTTCTAATAATTGAAAAGCCAACTCTAGGATTTCAACAAATTTAATTACCTTAAGTAATTCCCCTTCAATTTTAAAAACTTCAGAGAAATAGGCTTCTAGAGGATCTACTTGAACAAGAAATAATTTAGAAATAGTTTTTAAATTTGATTTGATAATAAAATCTGGAGATTTTAAAGTACCTTCATTAAATTCGGCATTTTTATCTTCTATAATAAGATGATATGGCTCAGCATCTTTAATTTTCACCATCATCCTTAGTTTATATCCTTCAATGAGTTTTTGAACTTCCGGATTAACATTGATAAAATCACAGAGTAATTGAAATATAACAGGAATATCGTCAATGCTAACGGCTTCAGTGGCTTTTTGTCTAATCTCAATTAGTCTTTTAATATTTTCCATTTTATATTGTTTTCAAATTTTTTAATTTATACATTAGTTACTATCTATAAATTGAAAATTCTTTATCTAATTTTTTTTTCAGACTTAATGGAAAATTAAATCTATTTGAATACAAGTCAAAAATCAAATCATCAATTTTCTTTTGATGGTCTGTGTAATCATAATTTGGATTATATTCTTTATTTCTGATAATCTCATTGACTAATTTTTCAACAATTATTTTTGTTTCATTATCAGTTGAAATAATAGGTAAAGCCTGGATTCCTGTTATTTGAATACTATTGGTATTATTAATAATTCCTTTAGCTAGGTAATTATATAAAGAACTATTCAACAATCCTAACATATATGGAATTGTAATAGTTTTATCCCTAATTATGAATCCAATAGCTTTATTTGAGTCCCAATAGCATCCTTTTGGCATATAACGTGCTGCTAACCTTGAACTTACACCACTTATTATAATACCCTCCTGTTCAAACGGTACATTCACTGGGATATCATAATTTTTTTTAGATTCTTCATCCCAATCTAATGCTTCTATAATTTGTCTATAATATTGTTCTGCTCCTCCTCTCTTTAAATAAGGCTTCCACCTTATTGATTCAAGGTCTTTTTTTAAAATAATTTTATATTTTCGATTTGGATCAGATATTCTCTTATTTCTTCTCTTAAAATCTTCTGCTAATTCTGTTTCTTCAATAGCAGCTATGTATTTCCTATTATTATGGGTATGCATTCCAATATATCCTTTCAGATAATTATCTAATTTAGGTGCATTTTCAAATAATTCAATAATTTCTTCTTCAACACCAATAAAAAATATGTTATATGGTAAGGAATTATATTTCTTTTGCTCTGTTTCATTGACAATCCTTGGATCTCTGTAATCTTCCTCGCTATTTAATCTAGGAATTATCCTCATTATATTTTTTTCCCTGATCTTTTTATTTTTTTGACCTGAGCATTTTGTTAAGATAATAATAGCTGCACTTGTGCTTACATTTTGACTAGAAAACAAATTTTTTGGTGCTAAAAGAATTTCATTAATCACACAGTTATTGAGAATAAATTTCCTTAGATTTTTATGGGTACTTAGAGTTAAAAATGAATCACTAGTTATAAAACCCAATTTTCCCCCCTCTTTTAAGCGCCAAATGCTATTTACAATAAACATAGCATATGTTTCATGAGCATTTATTTTCCCGTAAATTTTTCTCAGTTTTAATTTGTTTTTACGAACATACGCACTTGCTTTATTTAGATATGGTGGGTTTCCAACAATAAAATCGAACTCATTATACGAATCAGGGTATAAAGCGATAAGTGTATCCTGTGCTTTAAAGGAAACTCCGAATTTTTCTATCTCTCCTTTAATACTTGCATTTATATCATACGTAATTATCTGGTCACTGTCAATCCCAGACTCTATTAATTTATTTACGAAAATACCAGGTCCGACGCAAGGATCCAAAATTTTCTGATATTCTTTAATCTTCCCTAATCTTGAAATTATATATTCTACTGTTAGAGGAGGAGTAGTAACTACTCCTAAATCCTTCCTATTAAACTTGATTCCTAATCAGCACTCTTAGATTGTTTATTTAAATTAATATCAACTTCATTTAATAGAATTATATAAAACTGGGAGAGTTTTTTCAGAAGTGTTAAATCTATTTTATCCACATCATCATTAACAGAATGGATATAATTATAAGAGCTCTTATCACCATTACCAAGACCTCGAAATTTCTTATTTAAAAGAAATAACCCGTCAGTATATGTACCAATGTAGAACCTTCGTGTTTTCTCTAAACTCATTATATCTTTATTTTCTAAAATATAATTGTTAGATTTAAAATATTTATTATTAAGGAGACCATGATCCCATAAATTTACTCTTTTAGCAAGTGAATCAAAGTTGATTGTAAAAGTCTTATCTCTATCATAATGTTTAATATTTTTATAAAAATTTCTTATTCCCATAGTACCGGATTCTTCTGCACCCGTAAAAACGAAACATAAATCATAATTTTTAAGCCTATTTTCTGGAACCGAATAATATTGTAGAATTTCTAACACGCATGATATTCCAGAAGCGTTATCTATTGCACCTTTAGATTTATTATTAGTGGTATTCAACCAGATTATTACAGTCGTTACACAATTAATAATTAAGATCAAAATAGCAAAAATATACAATAATAAAATATCTTCAAAAAAGACAAAATAATTGAATATATTAATTAATAGGCATAAAGGAAAAGAAATTATCCAGATATAATATAATTGGATACGAATTTTTATTGAGAAAGCTTGTCCTTTTGAATCTAAATGTGAAAATAGAAAAATATTATAGTCAGAGGGCCCATTCTTAGATTGAGATGAAATATTTACAAATAAATTTTGAGAATGATATTGCCGTCCTATTTTAAGTTTCTCTGGATTCCTTGTAAGTATAATTAGAATTAAAATTAATATAAAAATTAGAAACAGATTTACTATCGTAAAAATCGGTTGAATATTTAAAAATAAGATTACAAGGAGCCAGCTTAATAATGATAAAGTAACTTTTGGATAGATTCTTGAATAGAATGTGCTAAATGAGAATTCTTGGATTTTTGGAGTAAGATTTAGATCTTCTACTTTCTGTCTAGCAATGTTGAAACTTTTTTTCTCAAATTTAGTTCCAGATAATCTTGGAAAAGAGAATTCTTTTAAATTTTTTGATATACGTGTTTCATCAATCATGGTTCAAATAATTATTGTAAATATGCCCCATTTTTCGTAGAGCTTACTATTTTTCTATTAATGTTTAATATCTCTCTTGAATTTAATTCATCTTGGTTTGCTGACATCGAGAAATATAAATTTAATTAATTAATGAAATTTGCTATGTTATTTAATTTGCGACCTTTAATTTAAACATTTATAATGTTGATAATCACATTTTATTTAATCTTTAAAAGACATTTTAATAATTCCTAAAATCTTAAAGATAAACAAGAAAGTCCCCCATCCATCTTTCTAAATTCAGTTATATCAAGTTTAAGTACTTTATATCCTAGACTTGAAATTGAGTTTATTAACTTCTCATAACCATCTGCAATTAAAACATAATTATTTACTCTTATACAATTAGCAGCATAACTCTCATCTTCATCAACTTTGATAATATTATAATCTTGAAAAAGAGGATTATCTATAAATTCCCCTGAAACAATCAAGTTATTGTCTCCAATATAAGCTAATCCAGTTTTTAGGTGAATTACCTCTTTTAATTTAACTAACGAACAAGAAAATCCATATTTTTTTAAGGTTTCTTTCAATTGTAATGCTCCTACTTTATTTGTTCGCTTAGAGATCCCAATAAAATATTGATCCTCTACTCTAAGAACATCACCGCCATCTAAACTTCCCGGTTTTTCTATTGATTCTACATTTTCATAAAATTTATCTAGAACTTCCCTTATTTCTATTTCTTCGCCTTTCCTGCTTGTTTCGCCTAAATTAGCAATAATGGCTAAATCCTCGTTGACAACTGCTGTATCTTCAACAAACGTTGAATCTGGAAATCTATCATCTGTTTCTAATGTTAAAACCTTCAGTCTACATTTCCTTAATGCTTCAATGTAATTTGAATGCTGAATAAGAGCCTTATTATAATCAGGTTTTCCTAATTTAGATGAAGTTAAACCATATTGAAAGTTTTTTGAGACAATTCTCACAATAGCATGCTTAAACATAAGATCATTAAAAACTAAGTAATTTCTGCTACCTATAACTATATTTAACAAATTTTTTTAATTTTAAAAGTCGGCTTAAAATTATAAATCTTCATAAATTCAAAGAATATGTATTTAAAAATATAATTGAAATAAGTAAAATATTATTGAAAACATTATTTTTAGGAGAAAGTCATGAAAGTAATATTTATTCTATTTGATACATTAAATAAACGTTTTTTGCCCCCTTATGGGAATAATTGGGTTCATGCACCAAATTTTAAAAGATTAGCAGAAAAAACGGTTATCTTTGACAATTGTTATTGTGGGAGTTTAATGTGTATCCCTGCTAGAAGGGAGCTTCATACAGGGAGACATAACTTTTTGCACAGAAGTTGGGGCCCTTTAGAACCATTTGATGATTCAATGCCAGAAATTTTAAAGAATAATGGTGTTTATTCCCATCTTGTAAGTGATCATTACCATTATTGGGAAGATGGAGGAGCAACATATCATAATAGGTACAGTTCATGGGAAATTGCTCGTGGACATGAAGGAGATCCTTGGAAAGGAGAAGTAAGTGACCCTGACATGCCTGAATCCGTGCCTAATATGCGACAAAATTGGCCTCATTGGCGTCAGGATTGGGTAAACAGAAAATATATGCAAAGAGAAGAAGACCAGCCTCAGGCAGTAACTTTTAAACTAGGATTGGAGTTTATTGAAAAGAATCATACGGAAGATAATTGGTTCCTACATATCGAAACATTTGACCCACACGAACCCTTTTTTACACAACAGAAATATAAAGATCTATATAAACATGAATATAACGGTCCTCATTTCGATTGGCCAAATTATAGTATAGTAACAGAAACTGAAGAGCAAGTACAACATATTAAAAAAGAATATGCTGCCTCGATAAGTATGTGTGATACTTATCTTGGCAAGATTCTCGATATAATGGATGAGAAAAATATGTGGAAAGATACAATGCTTGTTGTTACAACTGATCATGGTTTTTTTTTAGGTGAAAAAGGTTGGTGGGCAAAAGCAGTACAACCTATCTATAATGAAATTGCTCAAATACCATTATTTATATGGGATCCAAGATCAAATAAGAAAAATGAAAGAAGAAATGCTCTTGTACAAACCACAGATATTGTTCCTACAATTCTCGAGTTTTTTGGGATAAAACGAACAAAAGATATGCAGGGTAAAGTTTTAAAAGAATCTGTTAATTCAGATGCAAAAATAAGAGAATTTGCGTTATTTGGAACCCATGGAGCTCATGTAAACATAACTGATGGTCGATATATTTACATGAGAGGACCTACAAATCGTTTAAATAAACCACTTTATGAATATACACTTATACCTACCCACATGCGTGGATTTTTTTCAATTAATGAATTGAAAACTATGGAATTGGCTGAAGCTTTTAATTTTACTAAAGGATGTAAGCTTATAAGAACTAACTCAAGATATAGATATGTAAATCCTTATATTTATGGGAGTTTACTTTTTGATCTTCAAATTGACCCTTACCAAGAAAATCCAATAGTTGACTCTAAAATTGAAAAAAAGATGATTAAGGCAATGGTTGAAGAAATGAAGAAGAATGATTCCCCAATTGAACAATTCGAACGTCTTGGAATTCCTTATGACGGTGAAATTACAAATGATAATCTAGATTTAATGGAAAGTCGATCAGGAATGAAAGATAAGATCGGAGATACCGAATTTGTATGGATTAACAAAGGAAAAAGCATGTATTCTCTTATTTTGGGTTATCTTCCAAAACCTCTACAAAAGCAAGTTAACTTACAACTAGAACAAGAGCTTAAGAATAAAACTACTAATGAAGTAGATGAAGCTTTATTAGTGCAAATGTTCGAAAAATTCCTTCCTAAAAATTTTCTTCCACTATTTAGAATCATGGTAGAATTAGTTAAAGTTAAGGCAAAGTAAATCAAAATGGAAGTTGTGTAGTAGAATAATAAAAAAATGAAATCTTTCTCATTATTGATAAAACCAGTTTCAGCTGATTGCAACTTAAGATGCGAATATTGTTTTTATATAGATCATCTAGATACCGTGGAAAACAAACCCAGAATGTCAGATAGTACATTAGAAACTATGATTGCAAGTTACATGCAGACCGATCAAAACAAACAATATGCTTTTGGCTGGCAAGGAGGTGAACCTACATTATTAGGCATAAAATTTTGGAAAAAAGTTGTAGAACTTCAAACAAAATATGTACCGCCCGGAGCAGTAATAAGTAATGGGCTTCAAACAAATGGAACTCTTATTACAGATGAATTAGCTAAATTTTTTGGCGAATATAGGTTTCTTATTGGTGTTAGTCTCGATGGGCCCCCTTACCTTCATGACTTTTATAGAAAGACGATAAGTAATACACCTACACATAACTTAGTTATACGTGGAATAGAACATTTGAAAAAGAATAAAGTTGAATTCAATATCCTTACTTTAGTAAACAATAAAAATGCTAACAAAGCCCCCGAAATTTATCAATATCTGAAAGAGAATAATTTTTATTATCATCAATATATACCCTGTGTTGAATTTGACAAAACAGGTAATCTAGAGCCATATTCAATCACAGGAGAAGAATGGGGAGATTTTCTTTGCGAATTATTTGAACTGTGGATAAAAAATGATATTAATAAAGTCTCTATTCGTTTATTTGATTCAATCATAAATTACTTAGTATATGGCAATTATAGTGTTTGCTATATGGGAACTAATTGTTGTCAATATTTTGTAGTTGAATATGATGGTAGCGTTTATCCATGTGATTTTTTTGTACGGAAAGATCTGTTGTTAGGTAATGTGAAAACAAATAGTTGGGATGATTTTGTAAATTCTTCAAAATATCATGATTTTGGTGCCCAAAAAGCAGAATGGAATAACACATGTAAAGATTGTCGATTTATTAACATGTGCAATGGAGATTGCCAAAAATTTCGATTTAGTAGACCTTTATCCTCACAATCTTTAAGTATTTTATGTAAAGGATGGAAAAAATTTTATGTTAATACCCTACCTCGTTTTAAGATTGTAGCTAATGCAATAAAAAAAAATAAGGAAGTTAGTTCACTAATTCAGATTAAAGCAAAGAAAATCGGTAGGAATTCACCATGTCCCTGTGGATCTTTAAAGAAGTATAAAGATTGTTGCTTAAGATAGAAATTTTTTACTGAGTTTCTTAAATGCTCACTTAATTTATTTTACCTATATATTAAATTTAAAATAAAATTTTAAAAGTAGATGACATTGCATTCTGTAACTAAATGTTTTTTTTTTAAAAAAAAAAAATTAGGTTGATTAACAAAATGGTTGACGAAAATTTAATAAAAGAATTAAAAGAAATGAGAGATAAAGGCCCAGGCGCACCTTCTGATGCCCTTAAAATGTTTGAATTCATGAAACAACTCGCAGCAGAAAACGATGAATTAAAAGAAGAATTAGAAGATATTGATACTATACTTGTCCAAATGGAAGTAACTGATATAGATTTTAAATATTGGGTTAAATTTGGTGGAGGAACAGTTGAGTATGCTGAAGGGGCGAATGATGATGCGAGTGTTACTATGAAAGCAACACAAGCAACTTGGACTGGATTGAGCGCAGGCGAGATTGATGCAACAAGCGCATATATGTCTGGAGACCTCGTCATTGAGGGAAATCTTCAGGATGCAATCGCCTTCGGTGAGATTCAAGGGCTCGTAACGGAACTTGGTGGAGACATTTTAGAATAACAAATCTTATCAAGTAAATAGCTTTTTCAAATAGCTTTACTTTATAATTTCCCTTTTTTTTGATATTTTTTTACTACAATATTTCAATTCTTTAAAAGTTAAAATATGGACAAAATAAGTTTTTGTTCTCTAATGTTATTATAAGAAATGAAGGACATTGCCTTTACATCAATTATAAAATTTTAATACAGTATTCAACTGATATTATTGGATTGCTTGAATAAACAGTTGTTAATATGCTCGTAAAATATGAACAGTAGTTAGGAAACTTTTCTGGAAAACCTTTTATTGCTTATAGTTCTTAATTAAATTAAATGCTTTATTTCTGTTTCTTAACATAAGGAGAATATGTTCAAATGTTAGCAAATATAGTTAATAAGTGGAAACTAAATCCCCAGAAACCGATTCGTGTCGTAGCTTTTGGCTCGAGTAATACAGAACTTCATTGGCACTCAATGGGCTATTTTAATTGGTTTTCTTGGCTATCCAGTGCAATGAGAGAGTGGATTGGAAGGCATGTTACAACAATCAATTCTGGTATTGGTGGGGAAACATCAAAAGATCTTTTGAATAGAATTGATAGAGATGTGATTTCTTTTAATCCTGATCTTGTTATTTTAACTATTGGTGGTAATGATACATGGAAAAATTTGACAATTCAAGAATATGAATATAATCTAACTCAAATAATTGAACAAATAAAAGATATAAATGGTTTACCTGTTCTTCAAACATACTACTGTCTTCTCTATGATAAAATGGATAAGGTATTTCAACGTTTTCCCCAATTTGTTGAAGTAAACAGAAATTTATCGACTAAAATGAATATTCCTCTAATTGATCAATATGAATATTTCTCACCATTCTATAACAATGATCCAGAAAATTATACGAAAATAATGTTAGATGGATTACATGTAAATCCAATAGGAAATGCAATTATGGGTATCATAGCAAGTCGTTTATTTTCTTTACCAGATCCCTATTTTCTTGATAAATCATTTTGGGAAAAAGTAAAAAAGTTCTTACTTTTAATGAGCAAGTTGCCTTCGAAAATACCATATCCAGAAAAAAATGAAGAGTAAAAAATAAATGGATAATTAGAAATTTTAAGGTTCTGTTTCAAAACCATTTTCAGCAATTACGTCTCGATACCATAGAGCACTTTTTTTCCATATTCTCTCTTGGTTCTCAAAATTCACCCGAATTAGTCCAAAGCGTATAGAATATCCTGCAACCCATTCAAAATTGTCCAATAATGACCAGATAAAGTACCCTCTTAGATCCACTCCATCTTTGATTGCTCTATGGGCATTTTTAAAGTACTGTTTTAAATAATTCAATCGATCCTCATCTTGGACTATTCCATTTTCAATAATATCATCTTTGCCAGCCATGCCATTTTCTGTAATATAAATAGGAGGGTGATTGTAATCTTTATCTATCCTGACTAATAAATCATAAAAGCCTTCAGGAGACACTTCCCATCCATATTCAGAGTACTCATGTCCCCCGATCCTTTTTCGTTTAATCAACCTACTTATGCTTGAAAGATCTTCTGGTTTTTTTGCTGCTGTCCGTGTACAAGAATAATTATTAACACCCAAGAAATCAATAGGATTAGCTTTTAATAATTTTAGATCATTTTCTGAGATTGGGGGAAAATTGTATCTTTCTTTCAGATAATCTAAAATATCTTTAGGATATTCTGCTCTAAAAATAGGGTCCAAATACCATCTATTATATATTCCATCAATAAGTTTCGCAGCTTTTGAATCTAGGGTTGATTTAGATTGAGGATATACATGAGAAAGGTTCAAAGTAATTCCAATTCCTCCATCTGAATTTTTTGAATTACGATAAGCACTTACAGCTTTTGCATGAGCCACATTAACATTTGTAGAGGCGATATACCCTCCTTTAATATTACTTTTTCCTGTAAAAAGACCTGCTCCATAAAACATAACTGTAAAAATTGCAGGTTCATTGAATGTTATCCATTTTTTTACACGATCACCATAGTGATCAAACATAAATTTTGTATATTCCACATATGCTTCGACAACTTCACGACTTTCCCAACCACCAATTTCATGAAGTGCTAAGGGGAGATCCCAATGATATAAAGTAACAACTGGCTCAATATCATTTTTTAATAGTTCATTAATAAGATTGTCATAAAATGCAACTCCTTTCTCATTAATTTCTCCTCTTCCTGAAGGAAAAATACGTGGCCAGGATATTGAAAATCGATATGCCTTAAGATTCAGTTGTTTCATAAGCTGTACATCCTCTTTATAACGATGATAATGGTCACATGCAATATCACCAGTATCTCCATTCCTTATTCTACCTGGTGTGTGAGATACCATATCCCAAATGCTTTCACCTTTTCCATCTTCGTTCCATGCACCTTCGATTTGATAACTAGCAGTAGCAGTACCCCATAAAAAACCATCTGGAAATTTAATTCTTCTCAACTTATTTAACCTCAAATATTTAAATTACGTGATATAGTAATTTTCCCCTTTAAAGGCTTATTTAATTCACTTTTTCCTTCTAAATTAAATTGAAATTTGGTATAACATAAAGTTTTAAGAAATAATCTGATTTAATATAATAATCTTTTTGTAAGTGAAAGTAAGATCATTAACATCAATATATTTATCTAGATCATGAAATCAGTTGATCGTGTAAAAGCAGCTCTTAATTTCTCAGGACCAGATAAGGCTCCAATTTGGAAGTTTAGTAGTGGGAGTGATGTCTATTTTATGGTTAATATGCCCTCTAAACATTGGCGACCTGGACATTACCAAAATGAGAAAGGTTTATTTCCACATACCGGGAGTGATTTAATAATCAAATCTGGGGTGTGGAAATGGGATAAACCGGAATGGGCAAAAGATCCAAAATATAAAGATTGGCTGAATATGCCAAGAGAAGAAATTGATGAGTTTGGAACTATTTGGGTACGTGCGGGTATTAACACTATGGGACATCCTGGCAGACCTTCACTTATGGACTACGGCAATTTAGATGAATATTTTCAAAAATATACCCCAAATTTCGATGAAGAAAGTAGGTATTCGTTTTTTATCAAATTAAGTAAGGGTAGAGCACGTGAGAAATATCGTATGTGCTCTCTTAATCTTGGACCATTTCAAATTGCCAGTCAGATGAGAGGTTTTAATAGTTTTTTATTGGATCATTATAAGAATAAAAATGAACTCAAGAAACTTTTAAAATATCTAACAGATATTTATGTAAACTATGAAAAAATGTGGGTTAAATATGGTGCAAATTGCCATGGATTTATATTATATGATGATTTAGGTGAACAGAAAGGACCTTTCTTCAGTCCAAAATTGTTTAAAGAGTTCTATGAGCCAGTATATAGGCGATTAATTGAAACAGCACACGACTTGGGTTGTGATTTTCATTTACATTGTTGCGGAAAAATCGATCCAATAATACCATTATTAATTGAGTGGGGCCTAGATGGACTAGAACTCGATAGCCCTCGAATGACAGGATACTCTGAATTGATGCAATTCAGAGGAAAAATCATGATGTGGGCTTGTGTAAATATTCAATCAATTTATACACTAGGTACACCAGAAGAATGTGAAAGAGAAGTCTGGCATATGGTCCGAAATCTTGGAACTCCAGAAGGAGGTTTTGGTGCTTATTTCTATCCCCAGACAGATCATATTCAAGCACCCAAGGTGAATATTGATGCTTTCACTAAAGGTTTAGAAAAATATGGCGTGTATGAAACCATACCCGAACATTGGTGGACATATCCAATAGTAGATGAATGGAAATATAATAAAGTACCTCCATTACCTCCAGTCAAGCCATAAAGATTTGATTTTATTTATATTTTATTTATGATATTAATCATACTCTTTAAAGTAATAAAATCCCTTCGATTAGTAAGATTTTATTGGTAAGAATTCTTTTTTGGTTTATTAATAAATCAAATTGTTCATTATGGCTAACAATCTCTTATGGGACTTATTTGTAGTATTAATTGCATATATTTACGTACTTCTAACAATCCTTATACCATTAACTCTATATAAAAAAGAAAAAATTTCCAAATTCTCCGCACGTAAAGCAATTCACATGTTCACAGGATTAGCAATTTTAAGTTCACCGTTTTACTTTTGGCCATTTTGGCCAACTATTATTGCAGGAACTCTAATGTTATTTGTTTATTTTAGTTCAAAAGAATCAAAAATAAAACAATTAAAAGATTTATATGATGCAATATCTGAAGAACAAGAAGAAGGTTTAAAGAGAGCTTTTCTTCAAGGTCCATTTTTTTACTGTCTTTCAATAACATCTTTAGTTTTTATTTTTGGGCTTGTTGCTCCCGATAACTTTTATTTTCCTATCGCTGGAATATTGATAATGATCGTTGCTGATACTCTAGCTTCAGTTATAGGAAAACGTTGGGGAAAGATAGGAATAAGTTTACCTTGGACAAATTCAAAGAGAACTCTTGAAGGATCCGCGACTTTCTTTGTGACTGCTTTTTTGGTTTGTTTTATAGCTTTTTTCTTATTTGGTTTACT
>JAHLWJ010000477.1 GCA_019057975.1 Promethearchaeota archaeon
TCTCGGTAAATGATGAATTAATGAGTTTTGATTTTAAAGTCACTGTTCCAGGGCACGGAAAATTGGCATCTAAAGAGGAATTTTCTTTAGAAAACAGATATATTAAGGAAATACTTGAACTTGTAAATAAGAAGGTTGAAGCTGGAGAAGATCCAACCCAGATAAAAAGAGAAGACTTTTCTAAAGAGCTACAATCATGGAAAAGTACAGTATTAGAGTGGAATATTAATTTCCTTGCTGAATTTTTAAAGAAAACCTAAAGTATCTCTTTTTTCTTTTTAATACTTTAATTTTTCTAAAGAAGCTTCTTTCCTTTTATGATTTTATAATATCGATCGCGTTCTTGTTTTACTAGATTTAATTCTGTTTTCACCTCTCCTAATTCTTGCTTAATTCTCTCCTTTTCGTTGTTAACGCCTAAAACCTTATTTTTCAATGTATTCATCTCGAGTTCTAAATTTGGAATTGATTCACTCTCCCTCTTTGCCTTTAGTACTTGGAACTTTAGGTTTTTATTGGTTTCATTCAATTTGTTAATTTCTTGAGTCAAAGTTTCACTCTCCAATTTAACTTTTTTAATTTCTGTTAGTAGTTGTTCAGCACCTTTTTCAATTTCAACTGTATCACCTAATTTGGCTTTTAAGTTATTGATTCGTTCGTCTTTCTGATCTAATGCTAATTTTTGTACATTTGTTAATCTAGTTAACTCTCTATTTTTTGATGTCAATTTTGCATTGTATTCATTTAAATCTGCCATTTGGCTACTCCAGTTTTCTAATTTTGAGTATAACTCGACGACTTCATTTTTTAAAGCCTCTACATTTCTAAGATGTTCTGATCTATCAGAAACCAACAAGGAAACTTTTTGAGCGAGATCGTCAATTTTTACTTTTTTCTCGCCTATATCATGTTCAAACTCTTGCCTTTCCTGCCAATAAGCATCAAGTTCGCCTTTTTCTAACAAATCGTAAGATTTTGCAAATAACTCTTTAAACTTTTTATCCTTTCTTTTGGGTAATAGTTCAAAAGCAATTCTTCTCACCTGTCCCTCAAAATTTCTTGGTAAAATATCCTCATCAGAAAGAAATACCGTAATGACATGGTCTCCTTTCCCAATAAAATGTTTAGATGAATGTCCTGTAAAAAAACTAGCTACACTAAGATCACGCTTTATTTGCATTTCTAAATAATTGGGACCCGTCTTCACCCTCTTATGTTCCTCAAAAACAGTCGAAAGCATTGAATCTGTTATGCCTAATTCTTCACAGATATCTTGCGGGTATTCAACATCTTTAGCTAATTCTGATTTTTTATCTAGATTTAAAATCACAATTCCTTTCAAGTTATATCCCTAAATAGTAATTAATTATGTAGGTCCTAATGTACAATTATAATATTTACTCTAATATTAATTAGTATAAAAAAATATATTAGATATACTACGACCATTTTTAAATTAAGTATTAATATGAATAATGAATTAGGAAAAATCAAATAAGTTTCAAGATCTTTAAGAATTTATTTCAAACTTACTCCATCAAAGGTGATGTACATTTCCGACAATAATAAGAAAACCAAAGAAATGGACGAATATGAGAAAATTACGGGAAAACAAGCAGTTTGGCGTGGAGAAATAACAAAGGGCTTTCTAAAATGGAAAGAAGGGGAAAAAGATTACTATTCGGATAAAAAAAGAATTTCTGTTTATGTTTCTAGTGAAACTGAAAAAGAATGGCAGGAATTTATCAATTTGTCTGATCTTACTTCATTTTCTAGATTAATTAGAGAAAGTGTCAATTACTATATTGATAAGAAATCTGAATTTGGAGAGAAATTATTTTCAAATTTAGAGCATATCAATGAATCCGACAGAAACCATATACTAAAAGAAAGATTAACAACTATAAAGGGTTTTTTATAATTATTGTTAGAAAAGTATGTTAAGGATTTAAATGATGATATAGTTTCAATTATTAATAATGTTTTAAATGAATGTAAAAGCCTAGAGTCAAGATATATTTATAAATCAGAAAAAAGTAATCTAAAGCTTCCTCTATATGATGTTTTACTCATCGAAGATGATCCTTCGACAGTAGATTTGGTAAAAAACTATTTTGAGAGCAAAGATTATTCGTTTAAAGGAGTATTAACAGGATTAAAGGGTATTGAGGAATTAAAAATAAGTACTCCAAAATTAATATTACTTGATATTATTTTACCCGATATTAGTGGATTTGAGATATGTAAAAATGTCAAATCTCACGAATTACTTAAGGATATCCCTATTTTTTATTTGACTGCTGTTCCGGGTCCTAAGGTAGAAGTAAAAATGGAAGAAACAAAAGCAAATGGATATATCTTAAAACCTTTCGATTTAGTAGACTTAGAATTTTTGTTTGATTACCTAAAAAAGTGAATAAAAGATTTTAATGGAGAGTAAATCCATTTAATCTTTTTAAATTTTCAGATTTATACATGAATTCTGAAATGTTAAATAATTTCATCTGTTCTAATATTCCCCTTTTAGAACTCAGAAATATCTGTAAAAAGAATATTTGGATCCCTAAATCTAATGGTATAATCGCGATTTTTATCTTAAGTTCGTCAGGACATTTATTTTATTCTAAATTTAATAAAGAAAAAACAAAACTCATAAATTTTGAAATACAAATTAGTGGATTTATATCAGCTCTTACAATTTTCTCTAAAGAATTAATCAGTCAAGAGCCTGGTGTTAAACTAAAAAAGATAAATTTCGGTAAACAACACTTTTATTTGATTAATGAACAAAATGTTATATTTGCATATTTAATTGAAGTAGAAAAAAAGAAGGATATTAATAAAAGGTATTTATACTTAGTATCTGAAGATTTTCTATCAAAATTCAAGGATATTATTGCAAATTTCAAGGGGGATGTTTCAAAATTCGATGATTTTGACTTAGTAGTAAATCAATATTTTATCATTTAATAGAATTTCATGATTAGGACATTTTACCTAAGTATAGCTATGTGAAAATGTGTCTACGGTTTTTACAACATCAGACACTAAGTAATTTTGTTTAAATGCTGAAGCAAAAAACGCACGATCTTCAGGATCAAAATAGCTATAACCAAATTTATTCCATTCAAAACTTGGTTGCAATGGAGCGAAAAAAGATATCTGATCTTTCACTAGGTTCATTAATAATATATTTCTTTCTTTTTTGGTGTTATTAAATACTGTCGTTAATAATACATCTTCACTAAATATATCCCATGAATCTTTAAATTGAATGCAAAATTTCTTGATATCAAATTTATTATCTACAATTAATCTTGCTAGTGCCATTAGCGAAATATCATAAGTACTAATTTTATTTTGATTGTACATCGGATTAGAAACAATAATACTTGGTATATTTTTAGCCTCTTTTTGATTTTGAGGTGTACTATACTCTGGTAAAAGTCTTAACTGATTTAATCCAAGGATATTTCTAACATCCGAAATATTTCCCCCTGTATCAAAAAATTGTTTATTAATAATGTATTTCATCAACTTTTGGGCATGAACATCCCCAAAATATGGGTAGTCCGATGCAAAAAGGAGATATTCTGACCAAGTACGATTATTTATCTTTTGTTTGTTACCAGATTGAAACCATCTTCGAAAACTCTCAAAAAAATTTCCTGCACCCGCTCCATGGAGCATAGAAAGATCCCCATATGTATTTGGTTGAACAATTGTATTATATACGTCATAATCATCAATATTTCCTTGAGCAAAATGAGCTATTATAACTTTAAAATGAG
>JAHLWJ010000478.1 GCA_019057975.1 Promethearchaeota archaeon
ACATCATATTCTATTTCTTTTATTACTATTTTGGTTTTATCTTCTTCTTCTATATCAGTAAATTCTATCTCCATAGGTGTAATCTTGTCTTTATCGTCAATTTTTATTTTATTGATAGTTAAAGTTTTTGTCAATTCATCAATTATTTCGTAAAATTCTACTTTTTTAGCATAAAATTTTGCTTTATCCACATGAATAATAATTTTTTCATAAGACACATCTTCTCCGCTTGGTAAAACTTCTACAATATATTCGTTGTCTGTTTCCTCTAAAAGTGTTTTCTTGTATTCTTCATCTTTGTAATCCATGCTCATATCTTCATAGGAGAGACCTGTTCCCATAAATTCATCACGCTTGGTAGCCCCGGCAATTCTCTTTGCTTTACCAAAGGCAGGCAAGTATAAATGTATTCTTTCTCCATCATTGATATTTAGAAGCGTAACCCCTTTTACAGATTTAGGAGAAAGAAACCTCACAAGCGTATTAGTTTGGTCATCTTCAACTTTTTGAGAGAACATTATCATTTCTCTTACTTCCTCATTTCCCTTCTTATCAATTAAAATCATTTCAGAGATTGTCTTTTGGGTAGAAAATTCCGGAGAGGTTTCATCCATTTTATCCATAATTTCGTCTGCGGTTAGTGTTGTTTCTGCTCCTGCGTAGGTCATAAAACTTGAAAAAAACAGGCAAACAGTTATCATAACAAAAAAATATTTTCTTATTTTCATTATTTTGACTCCTTTTTTATTTTAAAATCAACTTTATCTAATAATATTGGGAGAAGTAATAGGGTATATATAACACTTATCAGCATTACACTTCCAATTAATTGACCAAAAGCTCCCATCATCCCGATGCTGGATAGGGTAAGTACAAAAGTACCGGCAGCAATAGATATTGAATTAAAAATGATTGCCCTCCCTGTTCCGGTTAGGGTTGTTTTCAGCGCATTTATTTTTCCCTTGCTTTTTAGCTCGTTTTTATAGCGGGATACAAAGTGAATGGTATAATCTATTCCTGCTCCTATAGCGATACTTGCAACCATCATGGTAGAAACATTTAATGGTATATGAAAAACACCCATGACGCCACCAGCGGTAATGACCGTTAAAACAAGAGGAATAATAGAATAAAATCCTATTTTAAAAGATTTAAATTGAATGGCCAACATGGCGAATACCATTAAGAATGCAAGAATGATACTCCTTATCTGTCCTCTGAACAGACTGCTGTTTAATCGGTCTGTAATGACCGGTGTTCCGCTAAGCCGGAATGAGATTTCGATATTTCCTTTGCTATCTGGAACATAAGTCACGTCGTCAGTTAAGTACCATAATATGTCCTTGTCTTCATCGCTTAACTGATCACCTAAAAAATTTTCTGCCATTAATTGTGCCACTTTTATTTTTTCTCTTTCCCTGGCCATATTGCGAGAATCTTCCAATATTTCCTGCAAATAGAGAGCATCATCTTCTGATAAGTCTGTTTGATTAATAAGTTCATCTATAAAGAAAACTACTGATTGCTTATTTTGAATATAAGATGAAAGCAAAGGCGAAATTTCCTCCTTGGTTAATCCCAAATCTTCGATTTCTAAAGAAGATAGAGATAAAATTTCAGAAATAAATGTCGGGTCTTTTCTTTCAAATTCATTATTAGGTTGAGCAGCCAATCGAATCAATTCTTTCTTGAAACCGGCTATATTTTTTATCTCTATACCTTTTGCCTGAAGGGAAGAAATAATTTCCTCTACAATATATGGGTAATAATTTGTACGTTCTTCTTTTTCTAATGATTGAAGATCTACTTGTTTTACTTTTTTAGGAATAGTATCAATAAATTCTTTTATTTTTGCAATGGATAAATCTATCGCACCTGACATCATTTCTTTAGCCTTTACGGATACCAACGTATCTTTATCTTCATCTCCCACCATAGAAGTAACGTATTCGTTATCCTGGGCAAAAAACCAGAGATTATCGATTTTTTGTTCACTCGCTGGTATGATCTTTTTATTTTCCATGGCATCATTCAAGTCAATTAAAAAATCACTAATTGAAGACGGGCCTTTTAGTGAAGGGAGTCGTTTCGAGTAATCCTCAATTTTTTTTATCTGCCTTAGGACATAAGGATTTTTAACATTATCAGCTTCAGTGTAAATGTAAAGCGTATCTACTCCGCCAAATTTCTCTTTGAAATAATTCAAAGTTTTTACAACTTGGTTCTTTTCCCCCAATCTTGATTCCATGGAAGAATCAGGTATGACCTGAGTAGCAAAGCCGATTCCTCCTAAAACTACGACTAATACAATCACGATAACCATTTTCCTTTTTTCTGAAACCAAATAAAAAACGAGATTCAATAATTTACTGACTAAATCGTTAGAATTAGAAGAAAATTTTTTATGTATTTTAGGAGGAGGGAAAAGTTTATAAAAAGCACCCAGAAAAAAAGTTGCCAGTATAAAAGCAAAAAATATTCCCAGGGTAGAAAAAATACCAAATTCGGTAATGGGTCTTACAATGGCAGCAGAAAGAGATAAAAAACCGGCCATAGTCGTCAAAGCACTCATTAATATAGGTAAAAAAGTATGCCGGAAAGCCATTTTGACTGCTTTAAGCGGTTCAAAGCGATATCTTTCTTCATAATAGCGGCTTACAAAATGTATCCCGTAAGCAGTTGCAAGAGATATCATAATAACCGGCAGGATAGCGGCTACCATGGTGACATTTCTACCTGTGGAAGCGATTAATCCTAAAACCCAAACCGAAGACATAAAAGCGACGATAAGGGGTAATATAACTCCCCGGATACTTCGAAAGCAGAAGAAAAGGATAAAGAGCATGATAACGATGGCGATAATACCTAAGCCCATGGTACCCCTGGAACTTTCTGCTATTTCTGCACTCATTAATGGCATACCGGAATAATATATTTTTGTAGCTTCTCCTTTTAAAGGTTCAATTATTTTTATCAAACTATTTTTTAACTCGCTTCCTGAATAACCTTTTTTTAATTCCATGACTAATAGCGTGACATTTCCG
Source organism: Promethearchaeota archaeon (assembly GCA_019057975.1). The sequence continues at coordinate 3,045 of JAHLWJ010000478.1, forward strand.
TCTGCGGATATAAATTTGCCCTTTACCATATTATTTTTTAGAAGCGTGTTTTTAAGCTTACTGGCTTCTTCATTATTTTCCGGAAAGATTTCAACTAAATCTTTGACTTCCAATCCAAATTCAGTACTTATAATTTCAGGCATATTTAGAAAAGAAGTGATGGATTTTATATAGGAAACATCATTTAATTCATCAATAATGTTTTTTACGCTCCTTAGATTTTCTACCTGAAAAAGTTCATCATATTCCAGAGAGATCACTGCTGTTTCTGATTGCGAACCGCCGAATTTATCCACGATTTCACGATAAAACTCTATATCCGGGTCATCCTCAGGCATATATTTGGTAATATCATCTTCGATGGTTAACTTATTTAATTGTGAGCCTGCCAAAACAGTGATGATAACGGTTATTATAAGGATTGACCAGGCATGTTTAGCAACAAAGTCGGCAATTTTTTTCATTATAATGCTTTAGTCCTCTCAATTTTTAAACTAAGCATTATTATACTGACTGGTCAGTCGAGTGTCAAGAAAAAAAGAAAAAAGCTATTGGTTTATCGTATTTGGTTTTTAGGTAAGAAAAATAGTTGTCAGTCAATAAACACAAACTCATTACTCATTACAGATTACTTATTACTGTGTTTCAATACGCAATACTAATTATTTATTGTTTTATTTGAACGTTTATTGAAAGTCCTATATAATAAATATATTAAATAAAAAGGAAGGAGGAAGAATTATGAAG
>JAHLWJ010000479.1 GCA_019057975.1 Promethearchaeota archaeon
CTTTACTTCATTATTATCTTAACCTATAATAAATACTACAGAAATATAACATTTTTCCTATTTTCTCTTAATATTATTATCTCCCTCCCCCGTGTTGCCCCCTCCTAAAAAAGTGAGTGTTAAATAAAATCAATTGGTTGTAAAAAGATTTATTATTTAAAACAGGTTGAGTGCAGGAGTGGGTTTTAAAAGTACATAAATATGAATTTGTCGCAATTTTGATTGAAATCGATTAAGGGAAATTTGAATCTAAAATAAAAAAGAATTACTTTGAGCATAAATTTTTTAGGAAGATTTATTATGTGACTTATTGATCGAAATGGATATAAACTTTGAGGAAATTATTCGAAAACTAAATGAACGCGAGTTGGAACAATTTAAAAACTTGTATGATCGCTTTAAACTCCAATTAGATAAGATAAGGGATGGATTCGCTCCACCGATTTTAGAACATTTGAATGAATTTTATTTGGATCGATTAAATCATCTCGCTGAGGGTCTTAAATTTAGATTAAAACTAGTTATCGATACAAATATTATTTTCAGTGAAATAAGAGCAATCCTAATGGGCAAACCTTCATTTTTAAGTAATTTAATTAATATTCCATTTTTAGAACTATTTGCTCCAAAAAAAATCAGAGAAGAATTATTCAGGACAATAGAAGAAGATTTGCCACTTAATTTAGACAAGGAAAATGCTTATTCCTTAGCTTATTTTTTTTTTGAAAAAATTAGTATTTTAGACCAAGAAAATGAAGAAGCTTGGGAAAAAGCTTATGTCTTATTAGAACAACATGATAAAGAAGATGTTCATTTTTTAGCATTAGCGATTTCTCTAAATGCACATGGGATAATTACTAAAGATCCTCACTTTAAAAAGCAAGAAGAAATGAGTGTTTGGAAATTAGGAGTAAGTGGTAGAGTAGCTTCAACAATCTCAAGAGGTGTTTTTTCTCTTTATATCCTAGATTATAGCTTTAATAAAATTCTCTTCACTTTGGCAAGATGTATCTTTATTATTTTTCAGGGTTTTCTTGAGTTTTGCCATGAACTTTATTCTGCTATTAAAGCTGCTTTTATTTCAATGCATGAAAAGTATTCTAATTTACCCACATGGCTACAAGTAGGTATCCCTGTTATAATCATAACAATTCCTACTTTAATTTTAATTTTTTCAGAAAAAGCTCGTAATTCATTAAAAGATTTCGTTATAAATTTAAAGGATAATTTGAGTTTATTTATAAAACATTTCAGAGATGATTTGAAATTTAATATCGAAATAATAAAAAACCTAACAATAAAATTATATCCTTTTTTTGAATTAGTAATTGAAGGTATGGGCTATCTCTTTTATTCAGCTATTTTACTTGCTAAACAAATAAAGGCATTAGAAGATCGATCTGTAATTTGATGAAACTATGATTTTTATCAAAAAGTTCCAAATACATAACAAAAAAGGCACAGAATAAACGAAAAGGCAAATTTTTATCTGATTTACAATACTTAGACAGAAAATTGAAAGATTTTATATGAAATATTCTAACTTTCTCCTTTTTCTCCCTCCCCTGTGGTGCCCCCTCCTAAAAAAGGAGATTTGGGGCAGACTTAAATAAGAGGTTCTAGAGGGACTTTTTTTAATTTTATTATCTTACTTTTTTTTAGAGTGTGTAAGCAGCAGGTTCGGGATCTGGCTTATAAGGCTTCTTAAAACCTTTTAATATCTTAAAGTCTATTTTTTTCTTAATTTTTTTTTTTGAAGGAGAGGAAAAATCAAGGTCAAATTTTTTAAGGTTAAACAAGAAGATTTTAAATCGTGCTTTTTTTACACTAATATCAGGTGGGAAAAGCAGATATAACATTTTGACTCCAATCCCAAATATTAAGGCTACTGTACAGAATATTGTAATTCCATTATTAAACAAATAACCTCTATAAAAAATTAATACAATAATAGGAACTATAAGAAAAATTGAGAATTTAAATTATATTTTAATTCTTTTTAAGAATATTTCTGTGCTTTTCAAGAGAATTACACCTTTATAATTAATAATTATATTCTCTTAATTAAAAGTTTTCAAAGCTTAAAGAGTCATCAAACGATAGGATATATTCTTTTTTAACTGATAATGAATATATTGAAAGAATGTTTGTTCTGAATCTTAATAATAACGGATCTCGTCATAAAATTTCTCTTACTCCAGAAGGTTTACACATAGCTGAAGCAATTTTATCAGAGGGATTAGATCCTGTAGAAAAAAAGGTAATTGAAGCTTTAAGGATTAGATTTAATAAAACTTCTTAGACATAAGGAAGAGTTTTCGAAGAGATGTGAAAGGAATGATTATAGTGCTTGTAAAGAATTTATAAACAAAACAAGAACCACAAGGAAAATAAAAATAGAAAAAATTATTGTTTGATTTAAAAAAAGTAGTTAACTAAACCAGACAAATTTTAATAAATCGCAATTGGTTCCACTTTTAACACATTGTCTGTCAGGTTGATTATACTACCTAGGCATGTAATTGGAATTGCTTCATTTTTATTAAAATAAGTTAATCCTCTTTTTTGTGTATATTCCTTAATACAATCTATCTGGATTTGTATTTCATTTTCTTTATTTAGAAGATACTCGTTCAAAGGATGTTTGAATTGTAATCTGCAAAATTTTTCATCAATATCAGTAGGAATGAACTTAGCTGTTAACATAATATATTGCTGACTCATTGAGACATCCTGAATATCACGTATTTTTTCAATATTCTCTAGCGCAAATTCGTTCATTTTATTAGAGATATATGAGTTTTTAATGTCTTGAGGGAGTGCAAAGTTGAATTTCTTGTTCATCTTTTTACAAGCTTCTTCAAATGAATCAATAATATACTTATTATACTCAAACTCTTCTAATCCTAATAAAATATAGTCATACTTTACCAAATAATCTAGTAATCTTTTAAATTTCAATTCTAAAGATGGCTCTTTCTTCTGATAAAGTTCAGTTATTTGATCTTTGTAAGTTTTTTTCCCTTCTAATCCAGCTATAGGAATACTTAAACTTCCGCCTTTTTGAGATTCTATAAATTTTTGAATACTAATTTCTTTAGGTTCTAATATTGGAGGCATTTGATTATACAGTAGTTCGACGATCGCGTCATTTATATAATAGAAATTTTTAAGTAAGTGCTTCTTTTGAAGCTCTGTTTTTCTTTTTTCTATTGAAGATTCTTTCTCAAGTGCCCATTGCTTTTCTATATAGATTTTATCTTCTATATCTACTCTCTCCATTCTTCTTTCAATGTCATGCCGATAAATATCAAGAAGTCTGAGATTTTTCTTCCTACGAGATTTCAAGAGATTAAATATTAGTGAGAGTATAATTGTTATCGCTGAGGATAAGACTAAGATTAAACTAAACAATTGGATATCCATAGTTTGAAATATGATTATCACACCACTTAATGAAAATTAATATAAGATTTTATGATTTAAAAGATTTAAACATTTTTGTAACTATATGATTTTATGTTTTTTTTAAAAATTTTATTTAAGTCATATACATATAAAAGCGTATTTCTGGCAAAATTAGTTATATATTTACCCTAGATACTCATAAAAGCTCCCCCGTGGTGCCCCCTCCTAAAAAAGTATTATAATTATATTGAGATTTCTTACTTTTATAATGTCTTAACACTATTATATAAGTGAATAGAAATATGGAGGATTAAATTCACTGTTTTTTAAAAAAGAAGAATAAAGTATGAATGATAAAGAAAGTGTATTTAGATTAGTT
>JAHLWJ010000092.1 GCA_019057975.1 Promethearchaeota archaeon
CTGGAATACCACCAATTCTAGCTCCAATCACTGGCTTACCCAGAGCAAATGCTTCGATAACTGTACAGGGATTATTTTCATACCACTCCGAAGGAAGCACGACAGCCATTGAGTTTCTAATTCCTTCCTTTAATTCTTCACTTTTTTTATATCCAGTAAAAAAAATATTATCTAACCTATCTTCTTTTGTTTTAGATTCTAATTCTTCCCCTAATGGACCGTCACCGATTATCTTCAGCTTAATATCTATCCCTTTAACTCCTTCTACGAGAGTGCAGAGCCCTTTTTCCCGAGAAAGTCGCCCAAAGTATATTATAGATCTTTCCTTATAATCATAAGAAGGCTCAAAATCCTCTAACTTTACAAAATTAGGAAGATAAAGCATCTCTCTCTTAAACCCCATTTTCCTAATTTTCTCTTTCAAAAACATACTGGGAGACATAAAAACATCTACCGAATCATAAATATGTAAGGCTTTATGGTGCAGATACATTTCTACTACGTTAAGCAAACTTTTCGCATAAGAACCTTTAGTGCATTTCTTAAAAAAACACCAAAAATACCTTCCATTTCTACATTTTTCGCAAGGCTTTCCATCTGTGAGCATCAAGTAAGAAGGACAAACTAATTTATAATCATGTAACGTCATTACAGTTGGTATATTATACTTTCTAAACACATCTAAAATTGACGGTGAAATCTGATGAGCAAAGTTATTGAGATGCACAATACTAGGTTTTTCTATTTTCAAAAGTTTTTCTATTTTCTTCCTTGCCTCAAATGAGTAAAGAATATTTATTGATGTTTTAAGTTGTTGGGAAATCCTTATAGACTTATTAAAATCTACATGAGATACAAACAATTCTTCATAAGGATAATCTGGATTCTTAGGATGTTTCATACCCCAAAATAAAACTTCATGCCCCTTAGAAGCCAGTAACTCACCTGTTTCAAGGCTACATATTGCATCTCCACCTTTTGGATATAAGAATTTATTGATTAATAGAATTTTCATTAGCAAAATTCCTTTTCTGTCCCAACGTTAGTGAGTATAAAATTCCCATTGCTCCAAAGAGAAAATATGCCTGGGGTGGTTTGACAAATACAGGGTCGGCTAAGGATTCTACAAGGCCTTCAATAAATACCATAAACACTCCCAGAGCAAACGCTTTCTTTAAAGGAGAATCAAATTTCTTCTGAGCCTGCCATGCAAAGGTCAATAAACGCAAACAAATCCAAATATAAAAGAAGAAGCCGATTATACCTAACTCACCAATAATCATAGGCCAGAAAGTATCACATAACCAGGTCTGCCCTATCCCCAAGCCTTGAACTTGATCTAAACCATATTTTACGTATATTGGGCTATAATAATCTGCAGCTATAATTCCGCCATATCGTCCAAGACCTACTCCGAGAGGAAAATAATCCTTAGCAATTTCCATACTTATTAAATAGAGTGCATTTCTGGCGATTCTTATAGGATCAGAGGAAAATATCATCTGTAGGCCTTGGTGGATGAGCCCACCTATCTGTGAAGCAAAAAGAAATCCTAAAAAAATTATCAAAACTCCTAGCACAAGTCCGATTCGGACTTTCCGCTGAAGGGGTAAAGCCAGCATTCCCATTGGTATTGCGGTCATAACGCCACCTATAGGCTTCAGTCGCATGGAAAGAATTACACCAAAAATAAAAGCTACAAATAAAAAGAGGAATTTTCTCTTTCTTGTCGTAAAGTAAAAAGCAAGGTTAAAAAGAGCTACAAAAGCACAAAACCAACCAAAAATACCAGGATGAACAAAGATGGACTGAATACTGGGAATGCCAAAACGCCAGCCTATATAGGTTACATTACCAATAGCTTTTCGAAACCATGCTGGGTTAATAAAATCGACTAATCCTAAAAACAGAATTACTCCCGCAACTATTCCTAAGGCTTTCAGATATAGCCGAATGTCTTGCTCCTTAAATGAGAGATGAGCAAAAATGTAAAAAACAAAAAATCCTTTCAAAAGAATAAGAAGACCTGACCCTGTTATCACAATTGGAACATCGGCAGAGATGCTTCCTATAATCCCAATTACAACTACTCCTAACAGTGGGAACTCTAATTTACACGAGTGGAAAGACTTTCTTTTAAGACTTAGGCCCAAAATCACAAGTAGAAACGTTAATAAGATTACCCCTTCGTCTATATAGGTGACGAAACGTCCAAGGTATGTAATCTTACCACCCAGGTTTTCTATGATAACCCACTGAAGGAGAACAAAGAGCATAAAGAAAAGTGAAATTAGTTTTGGATAACGAAGAAAGGTCCAGATATATATAAAAACTAAGATGAAAGTTATAGGGAGTATAACCATAGGAATCGAGGAAGATGCAACAAAAATTCCCGTTAAACCCACTATTAGCAAAAGGAAGAAGTAGAAGAATATCGAAGATTTTCTTAGATACCTTTTAATACCCATATTTCACGCCCTCAGAGACAAAGCATCTTCTTAGCATTTGTTATTCTTTCTTTATTTTGTAACGTTGCAGAACTTGTCTGTAGATGAATGCCTTAGAGTAGTCAACTAAGCAAACTGTAATCCCTCCAACAATTACAGTGCAAAATATAAAAAGAGGATACATTTCCCATACTAATAATCCCAGCAAAGTCCCTGCAAATAAGAGCTCAAGATACTGCCTAACAGTAGATTATCTTTTCAGGATAAGGCTACTTATCATTCCTTACTTTTTTCTCCGCATAAATTGTGATCAATTCCCCAAGCCTATGCTTTTTAAAAGAGAAGAAGAAGAATAAAATTGGTTTCAATAGATATAGTCGCACATATGCTAAAAATAGCCTAAAATCTTTCTCTTTTTCACCGAGAAAAGACAAACTATTCTTATGGAGATATGGAATAAAGAAGGTTTTGCCTATTATCTTTTGGATATCAAAATTATTTTCCGTCAACAATAGTCTCAATGAATGAATAGAAAAATGGTATAGATGTCTTGGAATTTCTAATGCGCTCCAGTATCTTCCAAAAACTCTTGCTTCATAAGAACCTATATTAGGAACTCCTACAAGTAACATTCCATCCCGTTTTAATATTCGATGAATTTCTCTTAAAGTCCCTCTGGGATCATAAAGATGCTCGAGTACTTGATTGATTACGACAACATCAAAAAATTCTGAAGAGAATTTAGCCTCAATTAGTTCTCCATTAAATATATTTAATCCAAAGCTATTTCCGTATTCTGCTGCTTGCTTACAGATTTCTACTCCATATACTTGCCAATCGTGCCTTTTTAACCAGTCCAATAGTTTTCCCGTTCCACACCCTATATCCAGAACCCTTCCTCCTCTTTTATAAGGAACAACTACACTTACACTATTTTCCCATATCAAGGCGCTGAATCTTGCTATCCATCTTATCCAAACTTTTTCTTGGTTTTTAATCGGATAATCGCCGATGTACTCCATCATCAATCCCTTGATTCTTTCTTTGAGAAGTTTTTTTCTCTCATCTTCGTACGGACGATAGGCATAATAGAACTCTTCAGGATAATACCTTGATATGGCAACTTTCGTGGGTCTCGGATTAACATATACCAATCCACAATTTCTACATTTTACAACTCGAAATTTCCCTCTTGTCCCTGTAATCTTTTCTTCCACTTCAAAACACAAAATATCATCATCCCTGCCACAGAGGTTACAATTCGTATATTCTTTCTTTAACACCTGATTATTTCGTTGGTGAACTCATAAATATTTTGAGCCATATTTTTCTCATTAAATCTCTGCTCTACAGTTTCTCTCGCTTGTTTTCCCAATGTTACGACGACTGACTGATTGGCTAATAAAAATTCTATCTTTCTTCTCATATCATCAACATCGTATGGCGCTACAAATAACGCATTTTTACCATCGGCAACGTAGTCCAGCGTACTAGGTGTTTTCGTAACAACTACCGCTTTCCCCATACTCATACACTGAAGTAAAGTCATCTGCCCATAGGCATATTTATAATATGGTAGTGGAAGAACAACAAATCTTGATTTTGCAACTACATTCTTCAATTTGGTTATAGGGACTATGCCGAACAATTCGGTTTGGGAAAGAAGTTTCCGTACACCTAACTTTTGAGAGTCATTGATTCCGATAATTTTTAACTTTGTACTCGGAGAAAAAATTTCCTCCCATGCCTTCAAGAGAGTCCTATAGTCTCTTTTCGTATATCCTATAGAAAGTATATAATCGTCTCTTCCAATATTCAGTGGATGGAAAAATTCGGCATCGACACCAAAAGGAATAAATCGACTCTTTTTCAACAAAAAGGGTAAATTCCTTTCATAATATTTTTTTTGAATGGTAGCATGGTATATTACTCCAGCCAAGGATTTTGTCGCGAATTCAAGGAGAGAAGTTTCGATTTTATTATCTCTTCCTCCATTAAAACAGCCCACATCTATTACAATATGAGGAGGATTTTTTTTGCTAATGCTAGTTCGTATAAAGGCCAGCAAAACTGCACTTTGGGCTCCATGGGAAATTATAAGATCGTACTTCTTAGACCTTATTAATCCTTTAATAGACTGGAATATATAGAACTTTAGCTTTTTTTTCTCGATGTAATGAAAGAATGGTAACTTCGTGAAATCTATGACATCTACCTGAGTATTGCTACTTTGCCAGTGTCTGAAAAACCAGTATTGCTGGCCCTCTAGAACTTTATCCGGCGGCTGAATATCGTCTCTATCTTTGGATAAACGGTGAATTCTCCAATTCACAAGCATAAGTATTTTCATCACCTTAAGTCGTGTTTCTTAAATAAATCTTCATAAGTTTTCCAAAATACAGGCGCCAAGTTTTTCCAGCCATATTTGGCTCGCCCTAATTGTGAAATCCTTTTTTTATTCTCTTGTTTCTGAATCTCTACCGTCTTTGCCATGATCTTCTTTGCCACCATCTTTATCTCGCTTTCCGTTAAAGAGCTTTTTATAACTTCACCGATTTTTTCTCTTTCCACCATTCTAGATATATCTCCTATTTCCTCTGTTAATATGGTATAAAGACCACAAGCGACATATTCAGCAAACTTTGTCGGACAAGCTACCCTATTGACTATATTTCTCTCTCTCAGAAGTATTCCGATATCAGCTGCGTTCAAGTACATTGGAATGTTACTATACTCCACAGTTAGTACTTTGTAGTTTCCCTGAGGAATCAATTCATATTCTAGTAGTTTTCTCGCTCTTTCTACTTTGAAAGTTAGAATTAAAAAGAACACCTCTTTATCTGATTTATAGAATTCCTTAAAAAGTTTTAGCATTGCTCCTGGCATCTGTAGAGGATGCATTGAACCGCTATAGACAAATACTAACTTACTTCTTGAATCAATTTCTTTTCTCATCATATCTCTGATTTTTTCATTAAAAAAACATACAGTTTCATCTATCCCGCAAGGTACAATATTTATCTTTTTCTCTTCAATATTGTAACTTTTCAAAAAATGATTTCTCATTTCACTAGAAACACAAAAGATATGATCGGCACACCTCACTGCATATTCCTCTACTTGTTTCAATTTCCGAAATGTTTCTCTTTCTTTTCTTGTTAAGTCTGCTCTACTATTTAAACTTTGCAAATGCAAGGAATACAAATACTCTTCCGGCTCTACTCCTCGTAAATCGCAAAGAACCTTTAGTGATGACAAAATTTTTTTCAACTTGCATCCTATAAAAGCAGATTTAGTTCCTCTCGCATGAATAACTATCTTTCTTTTTCTAACTATCTTATACAAAAAAGGAATCAGTAATAGTAGCAATGTAACATATAATCCCATCAAATCCGGAATCCGGGGAAAAAAATTTACCTGCATGTTTAACTCTGATGTAATCTCTCTCCTTTTCTTTCTTAATTTCTTGTTTCGAAAAAGAAAGACTTGTGCATTTTCAAATGCTATTAAACTAACCTTCTTTATCTTCTTATTTTTCCGCAATTCTTTTAAGGGACTTAATACTTGGGAATCAAAGACGCTTAGAGTTATTATCCCATCGTACACAAAATAAATTATCTCTTTATTTTTTACCATATCCCCTAATGTCCATTTCCTAATAGACCAAAAATATGCTCACAAATTAAATTTGCCTGCTTGGTTCTCGTCGTGAGGCTGTCTGGAAAACATTCTCTCAAGATTTTAAGAGTTTCTTCTCTCTGAGAAGGATTTAAAAAACTTCGGGGATAGTTCCTTTTTCTAAGATGATTAGCCAGCTCAGTGAAAGTAGTAATTCTAAAAGGCAAAAGCTTCTTTCTTCTTTCTTTAACCAAATTGCATTTAATGATATGATACAAGTCTATCGTATATAAAATAGTTGTATCCTCTTGATTACACAAACTGCAACAAACTTTCCCGAGATTCATAACACTTTCCTTATTGTCAAGTCATATATTCCTTCCAGCTTTTGAACCTGTTTTGTAATATCGTAATCCCTCTGGATATGTTCTCGTCCCTTTCGTCCCATTTCTTCCCATGCACTTGGATGAGTAACAAGAAATCCCAATTTCTCAGCTAATACATCTACATCTCTCTCTGGAACTAAATATCCGCTTTCTCCATCTATAACAACTTCGGGTATATCACAATGCGTTGTGCAAAGAATTGGCATGCCTGAAGCTGAGGCTTCTATAATAGATACTGGTACTCCCCCTTCGGTATCACCATCAGATGCATGAATGCTTGGAGAAAGAAAAATATGATGCTTGTATAACTCTTTTATAAAAACAGGATGTGGTTGATATCCCATTAACTTGCTACAACTCTTTAGTTGGTATTTATCTATCATTGTCAAGATTTTTTCCTTTTCCTTCTCCTCCCTTGATGCACCAGTAGAATCTCCAATGATTGTCAATGTCAATCGCAAGTTTTTATATTTTTCTCTAACTTTACCGAAAGCCTCAATAGCGTGAGGAATTCCCTTTTTTTCTCGAAAACTTCCTGCAATCAAAACTTGAATTTTACTGCTTCTTTCAAGTTTTCGTGAGGTAAATTTAATTTGATTAAGATCTATTCCTAAATGTTGCACAAAAATTTTTTCTTGGGGACATCCTAACTCTATCAAGCATTTCCTCATATGAGATCCTTCTACAAGGAAATGGTTTCCCTGGTGAAATAACTTCTTGTATCTTACTTTCCACTTATCACCTTTATATGGAAGCATACTTAAGTCATAACCGTAAAAAGAGGTAATTAGAGGAAACTTAAAGATATTCTTAAGCCTTAAGAGATTATAACCAGCGGGACCATAGTGTGCATGAACTAAATTGGGCTTGTCTTTTATCAAAAAAAATGCAAAGAAAGGATAAAAATTAAATACCTTATTCCATCCCTTATTGAAAAATGTAGTCAAATTTCCTAATCGCCTTTGTAGCTCTAAAGACCTGATTCTTTTCGTTGGATATATATCCAAATTTTTTGTATTAAGAGCATAAACAATAGGTCGATACCTTTCAAAATTCTTTATCTGCTCATATATCCACGTTTCTGTAACTGATAAATACAGACCGGCTTTGTAATGGATAACTGTTCTCATAGCCTTTCTTTTTTGGAATCGTAATCTTCCTGATAAACCACATCAGGAAACAATAGTTTTAGTTGTTTAAGTGAAAAGCTTCCTGATATAAAAATTTATCCAATATGAACAAGAGACCAATATATATGCAACGCAATAAACACTTGCATATAACTAAAAGAAGCTCTTATAAAGCTTAGCTATTGGCAATATCCGAAAGAAGCGGTTGCGATTCTATATGCAAAGATTTAGTGAGTTATATATAACTCACTACTCCCCCCATCACAGCCAATATAAACGTAATCAAGTCATTTGCTCCTAAAGCATTTTTCAAAGAAAAGTGAATACGCTCAGGATTAAGCATCCCTGCTAAAATCAAAATATGTATATATATCCTTCAAAAATTTAAGTTGATTATAGACCCATGTGTAAGTTCTGGGAAGATGTGAACCAAGTGCGAAAGCGACGCTTCGCTTCATCAAATTTTTACTCCTTAGAGTTCAAGAATCTTGATTTTTCTTTTAATAGTCAAACACGATATTTTCCTTCAAAAACCTGCTGCAACCATAGTTCAAAGGTCAAAGCTAAACACAATTCATTATGGTAATTAGCTTTTCTCTCCATATGGTCTCTTACATAACGATGGACTTTATTTCTATCTATATATTCAGGGTATAGTACATTTTTACTCAAAAGCATATTTTCAAAAAAAGATTTAGCTGGTTCTTGTCTTATCCACACCGGATAGTCTGTATAACTTCTCAAGTCTTGATACCTAAATCCAAATCGTTGGGATTCACGTTTTAGTTTGCCTAAGACCCGATTCTTAAATTCTAGTAATTGCTCAAGTCGTTTGGGATAACCTATGGGATAGCCTGTTTTCTGCCATGGAATATCATTGTAATATTTAGGGAACGTGCTTAATAACATCTTATTATAGATGCAACTATTATATCTAAAAACGTCTGGAATGCTGTAAACAAAGTCAATTAACTTATTACCCCAAAAAGCCATTCTTATCTCTATTAGTTTAGCAATCAAAATAAGACCGCAGTTTGTAAATCTCCTTACCCGATTATTGATAAAATATGGATCGGTTTTATTAATCATATACCAGTTATTGAAATTGCTAATTACCATTTCAGAATGAGTAACATCTTTTACTATTGAAGAATTAATCTTTTCATCCAAATTAAACTTCCTCAAATAAGAGCCACCCAGAACTAAATCTCCAGCAAACCCATTCAAATTAAAATCCGTATATGATTTGTATTCATCATAAAATTCTATTCCATGCATATGCAATAAGCTGAGTGATGCATCTGACTTCCATACGCCATTTATTCTTGGCATTAACCAATTGTCTGAATTCACTATTAAGATATGATGTGTTGCTCCTTTAGTTTTTGACGCTCCGCTCGCAATCCTTATATCATCGCACCCTTCTTGGCCAAAAGTGAAAGTATGTAAGGGCTTGTAATTTTCTGGAACAGCAGCCAAAATTGCGCGAGAATCAAGTCCACCGCTAAGGCTTATGCCGATTCTCTCATTGGTGTTTATACGCGTCCGCACAGAGTCTTTAAATAATCGTCCTAATTCTTCCACCAACTCTCCCTCATGAATAGGTCCTCTCATTGGTTTAATTTCATTCCAAGACCAGTAATGTTTGATTTGCACTTTGGAACTTTTGATATTAAAGCTCAAAATAGATGCAGGCGGGACTAACTCAACACCAACGAACCAGGTGCGATTTTCAAGCAAATAACCGATATCGAAGAATTCCTGAACTGCTTGGGGATCTATTACAGGTTTAAAATCCATATGGCCTAAGAACCCCTTTAACTCAGAAGACCACACCAAATCGTCATTTATTATTCCCCAGTATAAAGGTTTAAACCCATATCTATCTGTAATTAGATAGATTTGTTTTTCTTTTTTGTCATACAATATGGCAGCATAACAACCATCGATATCTCGCAGAAAATCAAATGACCTGGTTTTGCCATAAATACTGAGTAAGAGTTCACTGTCGGTGTTTGAAACTACTCTGTATTTATCCCTCAATTGACTCTGATCATAAAACTCGCCCTCCAACCACCCAAAAAATCGATTGCTGTGAATGTACGGTTGCCTGCCTTGATTTATTATACCTAGATGGGTTCGTGAGCCATAAATGTCCTTATTAGAAAATAACTCCTCATCAATATAGTTATCAAAATATCTCAAAAGACTTCTCATATTCGATAACATATCACTATTATATTTATGATGTTTATCGGTAAAGCCTATTAAACCAGGCATATTAGCCTCCTTTCAACATTGATTTTAATTCAAGAAAAACTGCTCTATCCTTAATATAATAACTAATAGTGTATATAATCACCCCAACAATAAAAGTTGTTATGAAAAGTAAGAGCATATTAATGTTAGCTAAAATCATTTTTAACGAGATTATCCCGGCAAGCATAATAACTGAACAAATGAAAGGTAATTTTATTGACTTAAAGTATTCGCTAAATTTAAGCTCTATTAATCTATTCACAATAGGCTGGATAATAAAGAAAAAAGGCACCTGCAAAATGAGTATGGCAACAGCAACTCCAACTATGCCCCAATTTACTCCCACAATCACCGCAAGTGATACCATAATTACGGCAAATACATTCCAATAAAAACCTATGTCCGCTCTTCCTTTAGCCAAAAGTACGGAGCCGACAGGATTTCCTAGTGATTTGAAAATACCAACCAGACAAAATATTTGAAGGACTATTACAGATGGTTCCCACTTTGCACCGTACACTAATCTGATAAATTCTGGAGCAATCATAAGCATCCCGGCCAGCATAGGAAATGATAGCATAGAGATATAGTTGATAACCTTACAATATCCTCTCCTCATTCTCGAGTTGTCATCTTGGATTTTTGAAAAAGCAGGAAAGGCGACCCTAGTAATTACAGGATTAATCTTTGCCAGTGGAACTGTCATTATTCGATATGCCAAAGTATAAAAACCTAATGCTGATGCACCTAAAAAACGACCGATGATGATATAATCAATATTCGCGGTAAGATAATTAACCGCTCTTTCACCCATTTGAAAAGCACCAAAGCTAAGATAACTTTTTATCTCTTTGATACTAAAGTGAAATCTTGGCAGCCATATCTTCCGAAAGACAAAAAAAAGAATCCCCACAGTAAATAGACTGCGGAGAAGTTGACCAAAGATCAAGCTTAAGACTCCAAACTTTGCCAGGGCCAAGCTCATTGTGGACATAGAATATATACCTGTACCTGCAATTTCTATTTTTGATAAGGTCTTAAACTTTAATCCTTTTCTCAAAAGCGTCGTAAAGATTTGACCAACAGGAGTAATTAAGAATATGAAGGCAGCAAAGATTAAATAGTTGGATAAAATCGGTTGCTTAAAATAAATAACAGCGAGAGGCCTCATTAATAATATACAAACAAAAAGTAATGCTCCGATTGAAACATTAATCCAAAAAAAACTTGACAAATGACTTTCTGGAACATCTTGTCTCTGAATTATTGCATTACTTAAACCCATATCAGCAAAGGCTTGAGCAAAACCGATAACCACCATAATCATTCCCATCAGACCAAAATCTGAGGGAGAAAGAAGCCTTGCCAATATTGCCAGCGTAATAAACTGGAGTATGGTAACCACACCTATTGATATTCCGTTCCACTTGACGCCAGAAATTGCTTGTGTTTTTAACTGGTCAATCATTTTTTATAGCAACTAAATTCACACTGTTTTCACGTGTGAATATGTTTTTAATTTGGGAATATGTTAAATAAGCATGGGCCAGTATCTTAGAGTTAGTTTTGATCTTATTATGAATACGCGACTTAATTCGATTAAGTAAAATATCAAAAATCTCATAATCGTTATCTAAATAATCGAAGACTTTTTTTTTGGTAATATAATTTATTGTGTCTAATCCTTTGATCGGCTTTTTAAGTATCTTGAGATATATTTTAAATAATGACGTGTTCATAAGGGGGAGCATTGGTATTCGGTAATGTCCTTCAAAAAAAGAAGTATAATCAGGACATTGAATAAATAGATATCCTCCTTTTCTAAGTACGCGATTAAATTCACTGAAGCACTTTTTATGCGATTGAACATGTTCCAGTGTTTGATATGTGGAAATTATATCAAATGTCCCATCTCTAAATGGTAAATATTCACCCATACCAAAACAAAATCTTTTTACCCATGTGTCAGGATAACCTTTCCCTTTTGCCTTTAATATGTTAAATTGATGCTTCCATTTTTCTGGCTCAATACCCCAAACATCACATCCATTTATTAATCCATAAAAAACAAATGTACCGCACCCGGATGACATATCTAATATTCGTGATTTTCTTAGTTTTCCATCCCCAATAACTGATCTCATCGTATCATAACGATGTTTAGAATTCGATTCATCATTCATCCAGGCATCGCATACATAAGATAGCCACTTTTCATCATTATTACCAAAATATTCTTCATTTCGAGCTTTTAAATTCTTATATAAAAACTCTCGCGCGGTCATTTCTTCTTCACTACCACTGAATACATCCAAGTAAATTCTTCTGAATGGTCAATTTTATTTAAAAAATAACAAATCATTTGAACAAATATTCCTATAGGTGGAATTATCCACCAAAATGGATTTAACTTACCGCCTCTACGAAAACGCCACAAATAATAGACAAATTCCTGTCCAAAAGTAACCCAAAAGCCCGATAGAGGTTTTAATTCAACAATTTCAAACCCATTCTTTTCAAAGAGATACATCAAGCCATATTTTGTATATCTATAAAAATCCCTTGGCTCTTCATGCAAATGCCAAAATAGAGGCGCGCTATAGATAGCATAACCACCCTTTTTAAGAACTCGATTTGCTTCTTTGATTGCTTTGTCTGGTTCGTCTAAGTGTTCCAAGACAGCGGTGCAAATGGCAGAATCAAACTCACCATCTTCAGCAGGAATGTCATAAGCTGTGCCAAAACGATCGATATTGGACTTATCGTGCAGGGTATCTTGATGATCAACACCGACATGCTCGGTAACATAGGGCTTTCCCATATCTGCATATGGCTTTTCACTGCAGCCGATATCAAGAAGTTTGCCTCTGACGTATTTCTGGATTGCTATCTGAATAGATTTATCTGCAATTTCGTAAACTAACCAGTTTCTTATTTCTGCCATTCTTCATACCAATGCAATGACTTTGGGTCTTTAAGATATCGTCTATCTAACTTTCGGGTATCCCCGATTACCTTTGCTGGGTTCCCAGAGACAATTGCATAATTATCGATATTGTGATTAATAACACTGCCAGCAGATACTAATACTCCATTTCCTATAGTTACACCTGGAGAGATTATCGTTCTTGGTCCAATAAAAGAATATTTACCAATAGAAACAGGACCAATAAAATATGCTTGTTTCTCTTTCTCAGGAACTTCTTGATAGTGATTACCATAAATTCTTATGGCTATATGAGCACTATGAGTAAATATTCCAACCCAAGCTCCAATCTGACATCCTTTCTCAATTGTTATACCGCCAGTGCCGTCAAGAATTGTATAATGCCAGATAAAAACGTTATCAGCAATTTTTATGTTCTTTGGATGATAAAAAAAAACAGTGTCGCTATACCTTGTACGAGGCCGAAATTCTCCTGAAGAATCCATATATCCATAAACCATCTTTGGAGACTTAAGTGAGGCGATGATTTTTTTAACTCTATTTTTGAAAAACTTAGGAATAATTTTGTTTATCATTTTTTTTAACTTCTAATGCAATTCTCTTGCATCATTTAAGAACTTTTCTTCGCCAGTTTTTCTAAAATATAATCAATTAAATTGGATACCTTTCCTAGTTCCTTACTTTGTATTTCATCTTCTGGAATAGAAATTTTGTAAAAATCTTCTATATCTAATATTACTGCAATGAAATCGAGGGAACTTAAACTAAGATTTGACCTTGATTCAACCAAAGTAGTCTCCTCGTTAATTTGGGCCCCTTGTTCATACTCGTTTATTGCTTCGCTTATCTTTTTCAATATTTCTTTTCTCTGCATCTTCCCTCTTCTCCTTTTACTCAAAATCTTCCTTCTCTGACCATTTCAGAATAACCGTAGCCCAGGAAAGACCCACCCCAAATCCGCAGAGTAGGACTTTATCCCCTCTTTTTATTCTCTTTGTTTCAAGTGCCTCCTTTAATGCCATCGGAAGAGATGCTGAAACGGTATTTCCATATTTTTCTAAAAAAACGATGGTTTTTTCAGTGGGGATCTTCATTTCCTTAAAAAGAAAATCAAGCATATATCCATTTGCCTGATGAAAAATAAAAAAATCAATTTCCTCAAATTTCAAAGAGCAATTTTTTAATGCCCTTTCCACCGAGGCCGGAACAACATCCAGCATAAATCTAAAGATATCTTTCCCGAACATCCTCAAATTATTGAGGGAACGAATGTCTTCTCTTTCGTCTTCGATTTCTTTCGAAGTTTCGGAAGAAATAGATATTCTTGAACCACCAGCGGAAACAATTAAACGATCATATCCGGACCCGTCCGTCCCAAAATCATAAGCCAAAATATAATTTTCTGTTTTAACTGGTTTTACGACTGTGGCAGCGGCGGCATCGCCGAATAAACCACAGACACTTTTGTCTCTATAATCTATCACTTTCGAATAAGCCTCTGACATAATAAGTAGCACGCACCTACTTAAACCTGTTTTGACAAAACTATCTCCAATAGCCAAGGCATATGGATAGGCTGAGCAGCCCAAATTTATATCAAATGCTGCACAATTTTTTGATAGCCCAAGTTTGTCCTGGACGATACAGGCAGTGGTAGGTAGTTTGTAGTCTGGGTTTTGAGTGGCGATAATTAGAAGGTCAATTTCGTCGTGAGTGATTGTACCTTTGGCAAAAATTTTTTGACTAGCTTTTACTGCCATATCCGAAGGACATTCATCAGGAGCAGAAATTCTTCTTTCCTTAATACCTACCTTCGCCTCAAATTCACTCTGATTGAAATTCTTGCACCGTTTTCCTATTTCCTCATTAGTAAGGACATTTTCAGGAACATAATACTCAATATCAAATATTCCACTCATTTTTTCATCTCCATTTTGACCCAAATTTCCTTCACCGCTTCAATCACATCCTCCACATCCTCATCTGTCAACTTTGCTGAAAGAGGTATTGAAACAGTCCTGTTGGAAATCCATTCCGCATTGGGGAAATCTCCTCTTTTATAACCAAAAGTCTGCTGATAATAAGGATGAAGGTGTAA
>JAHLWJ010000480.1 GCA_019057975.1 Promethearchaeota archaeon
TTTAAAAAGTAAATACAATATTTAGTTTTACTTTTTCTCCTAATATTTCCTCTAAAAGCGATTGGAATTCCTCTCTATCATTTTTTAAAGTATTTAGGTATCTAGTATAATCTTTATTTTTTCTGTCATAATCATTATTAGTATGCTCGAGTTTGACTGTATTAGTTGATATTTCATTTTTCAATTCCTCTAATTTCTCAGCTAAACCTGCTGCTTGAATTTTTCCTTCTACTGTTTTTATTTCTTCTTTAAGCTTTAAGTATTTTTCGATATATGTTTGAAGTATTTTTTCATCGAAGATTGCATTGATATGCTCAATAGTTTTTTGTTTAGTCTCTGTTTTAAGATTTAATCTATTTTCTTCTAGTGCGTGTCTTAATTGGACCATTAAACTAGTAAATTTAGGTAAATCTTTTCTTTCAGAAGAGAGTACCCTAATCGGATTTTTAAGAAAATCTCTCAAATAATTTAAATCTATATTAGGAACACGAGAAGTTCCTTTTTCTAGTTCAAATTTAAATTTCTTTAGAGCTTTTTTAAAGCCGATTTCATCATTTATTTTCATTTGTAGCTGAAATTGTTTATCTTTTTCGATTTCCAATTCCTTAAATAAATTATTTTTTTCAAGTTCTATAAGTTGTGTATTTAATTCATTTTGTTTCTTTTTCCTCTCTTCTAATTCAATTTCAAACTGATCTAAATCTGCTTTAGCGTGTTCAATATTTTCTTTTAGTGTAAAGATTTTAGGCAATTTCTTTAATAGATATTCGGCTTCTTTTACCTCATTATATTTCTTTCTTAAAAATTCGTCTAATTCAGCTTGTTTTTTACCTAATTTGCGTGTTATATAGTTTAATTCTTTAATTTGAGGTTGCACTTCTTTCTGAAATTTCGGTAGTGATTTTCTCGCAATTTCATTAATGCTTGTAAATAATTTCTTAATAGAATTTAGTAAATCCAATGTATTATCATAGGTTAATCCCTCTTCAGGAATCTCAACCTCATTTATTTCTTTTCTAATTCGATCTGAGAAAAAATTAAGAGACTTTTGAGCCTTCTGATCAATTTTATCCTTTCCAACTTCTAAGAAATGATCTAAACATACTTTAATTTCGATTAAATTATTCCTAATTTCTAAAATTAACTTCTTTATAGCCTTTTTTATTTTAGAAAAAAGAGAATTAATTTTTTCAGTATAAAATTCTTCAAAATCCTCTAAGTTTTTTTCAATCATTTATACTCTAATTATATCTATTTTATTGGTTTAATAAACTTTAATAATCTTTCTGCCATTCATATATTTTTGAAGTACTTTAGGAATGGCTATTGAATTATCTTCTTGTTGGTAATTTTCTAAAATACAACAAATGGTACGCGATGTTGCAATCGCCGTTGAATTTAGAGTGTGTAAAATTTCCTTAACTTGATTACTACCAACTTTACCCATTCTAATTTTCAGTTTTCTTGCTTGATAATCTAAACAATTACTACATGAGACTAATTCACGATACGTTTCTGAGGCAGGAAACCATACCTCTAAATCATATTTCTTAGCAGCATTGTCATTTAATTCTCCAGAAGCAATGTTTACAATTCTATAAGGAAGCTTCAAGTCTTTGTAAATCTCTTCCGAATTTGCCATTAACTCCTCATGATATTTCCATGAATCTTCAGGTTTACAGAATATAAATTGTTCTACCTTTTCAAATCGATGCACTCTAAATATTCCTAGTGTATCCTTTCCGTGGGATCCTGCTTCTCTTCTAAAACAGGAAGAAATCCCAGCATATTTAAATGGTAATTTATCAGGATCGATTATTTCATCATAATGATAAGCAGCTAAAGTCTGTTCGGAAGTAGCAATCATGAAAAGGTCTTCCCCCTCGATCTTATAAAGCTGATCTTCAAAATCCGCTAATTCTGCTGCAGCCTTCATTATTTCATGTTTAGTGAAAAAGGGGGTCCATATTGGAATGTAATTTTTGCTAGTAAGTTTATCTAGTGCAAATTTCAATAGTGCTAAATTTAAGTGAACAATATCTCCTTTAAGGTAGTAAAATCTTGATCCTGCTACTTCAGATCCTTTCTTTGTATCAGCCCCATCAATTATAGTGATTAAATCAACATGAGATAGTGGTTTAAACTCGAATTTTGGTATTTCACCGACATGTCTTACAATTTCATTATCCTCTTCAGTTTCACCAATAGGAACAGAATCATGTAAAATATTTCCAACGATATACCGATATTTTTCTCGTTGGTTAAAAAAATCCGTCCTTTTTTTTTCTAATTCGTCTATTTCTGTTTTTATTTCTTTAGATTTTTTGATTGCTTCCTCGGCTTTTTGGTTTTCTCCTTTTTTCCTCAATCCCCCAATTTGGGCAGAAATATTATTTCGCTGTTTCCTTAAATCTTGCAATCTTTGTAAGACTTCTCGCCACTTAATATCATACTCTAATACTTTTTCTGCATTTGAAGGATCCTTAAACCGTTTCTTTTCTGATTCCATTACTTTTTCAAGATTTGTTCGAAATAACTCTATATCAAGCATTCTAAATCTCCATTATTGTTTTGGAAAATTAATTTTTTTAATCATGGTGAATCCTGTCAGTGATAGTTGAACGAGCTAAGGCAGTTTTAATCTTCCCCTTATCATAACCAACTGTCTCAATAATTTTCATAATTTTTATTCTTCTGGCCTTACCTTTCAAACCTTCTTCTGCCATAAATTCCTTAGCAAATTCTTCTTTCTTTGAATCTTCTTGTTGTGCCATATAAATTAGTAATGATCTTTTAATAAAAAATTTCACGAGAATGATATAGGGATTTTAAGTCAAAATGAATTTTTTTTCAACTATTAGATCATAGATTGTAATTATATATTACATTTCTGCCATTTGCCATGCATAAAAAATATATAAGAAACCATACTAGGGTGATTTATGAAATTCAAACAAAAAAACTTAGTTTACTTAGTGATTGGATTAATAAGTGCTATATTCATATTAGAAACCATATTCTCATTTAATGGAATTAAAACTATCAGGTTTTATAAAGAAACCGATTTGATTACTCAACCGTTAAGTTCAGATTACGAACAATTTTCAAAAGGCAATTTTTCTGGCTATGAATTCTCATCTTATAATCTTTCGGTTTTTCTAGATGAAGACACTTCAACAGTAGCAGGCAATTTAACGGTAGATTATTATAATGATGATCCTGTAAATTATACTCAAATACCTTTCCATATTTTTGCTTCTGGAATGCAATTTGACCAGAGACCCGGATATATTGAAATTTTAAACGTAAGTACATTGGAAGATCCTAAAGTAGAATTGGATTATGATGTCTATTCTAATATTCAATTAATGTGGGTAAATTTAACTAACGATTTAGAGCCTGGAAACCGTACTTCCTTTATAATATCTTTTAATACAACCCTTCCTGATGGAGGTATAGATCGTGCGAGTGATCATGGTGAGGATCATAACGAAACTCGTATTTTTAAGTTTGCGAGTTGTTATCCATTACCCTGTGTATATGATGAGTTTGATGAATGGAATATAGATCCTTATCTGTCGACTGGTGATCCTTTCTATTATGATATGGCGTATTACGATTTAATCGTCAATGTACCTGAAAACATGACTGTTGCTGCTACAGGAGAATTAATGGAAAACATGACTACTGGAGGAAGAACAATTAATCACTACAATCCACATCTCCCAGTAAGAGAGGTGACCTTTTCAGCATCTCGTTATTTTATAGTAGAAT
>JAHLWJ010000093.1 GCA_019057975.1 Promethearchaeota archaeon
CCAATATCATTACCAAGAATCTGGTTTCTGAATTCAAAATCTATAGTTGCCATTTGAATCGATCAGTTTATCTTAATATTATGTACTATAACTCATTGTCGATTTTAAAATTAATTCTTTTATTCTACAATTTTTAAATTAGAATTTAACATACATTTCGAAATCTTATTTGTCAGCTTTTATGTGATTACATTTTTAAATTGTAAATGAAATTAATAAAAGTGATTAAATATTTATTCCCCTAAGTACAATACAAAAATCATAAAATTGAAATTAACATGACAAGTATCGAAGAACTAAAAGAATTTGGCCTTGAAATCCCGGATACCATGAAAGAGGGCAAAGTCATCTTAGATGTCTACACTGAAATTTGAGTGAATTCCTCACACAAACAGCAATGGTGTGGTCCTTGCAAATTTTTAAGCCCAATTCTAGAAAAACTAAAGGAAGAAGGACTAATAAAATTACTGAAAGAGGATTTAGACAAGAATAGAAGACTAGGCGAACGTTTCAATGTCACAGCTATACCCACGCTTATTTTTTTCAATAATGGTGAACTCTTGAACCATCCAATCGAAGTTCAAGGCCAACTTTTGGTACGGAACGGATTGATGACCGGGGCTGCAGGAGAGCCTATATTACGGCAAATTATCTCTAAAATGTAGTTGTTTTGAATATCCACTCATTTTAATGCCATATTTTTATTTCTTTTTCTTAAAAATCATACTAATAATCTGTTAATCAGATTAAAAATTTTTTATTTAATGAAATTTTTTCAATATTTAATTAAATTTGAGATTGTAAAATAAAACTATGAATTTTTCGAGGAAAGAATTGGTAAAAACAGATGCAACGATGAATCAAATGCGTAATAGCATTCATATCCTAGCAAGCTTCATGGAGAAAAATGGAGTTTCTGATTTAAAAGAAAGATTAAGGAAGATGGGACAAAATATAGCCAAAACCTATATTCGATACTGGAAACCAACAGATTCGGTCAACTTTTCTAATTTAAAAGATGTTATTACGACTATCTATCAGAAAATTCTGAACAGTTCTCCTTCAATTGAATTAAATGATGCTGAGAATTTGGTAAAAGTTCGAGATCATAATTGTGCTCTGTGTAAATATCATTACGATGATATAGAAATAGCAGGATGTGAGATTATAATGGGAATGGTTTCTGAAATCATTTCTCTTATTAACAAAGAATCTAATGGCATATCTTCTTTGATTTTTGAACCACATGAAGTAACAGAGTCTCGAGCCTATGGAAATAAAACATGTATTCAAGTATACAAATATAGAATAGGAGGGAGAGGCTAAAAATGGGAGCTTTTCAATGGTTAATGAAAAAAATTACAAAAGTTTTTGGTCGGTCTACTAATGCATTGTTCTACACATTACTTTATAGGGAAATCCTTAAGGAAATCAATGAGGTAACTAAAAAGGAAGAAGATAGTCTCATTATCCTTAGAGAAATTGGAAAGAGGGCTGCCTATGAATCGTGTGAGCGCCATTCAAATATTTTTAAATTTATGCCCGGATCTCCTAAAAAAATTTTGGATTATTTTGAGATTCTTTGGGTTGTAGTATTTGGTAGGGAGTTAGATGATTATTCTTATGAAGAAATTCCTAAAGAAGGTTCAAAATATAATGATTACATTGTAAAAATCAGTAAGTGCCCACTTTGTGCCGATTATGGTCAAGATAATGAAGACACATTTAATTTTAATAAATTGAAAGATAAAAAAACTGAAGGATTAGCATGTGGACTATGTGGAATGCTAGAAAGTGTTGCTAACTTTATACTAAAAATAAAAAGGAATGATTATCGGATTCAAATAGTCGAGCAAGCTTGTATTGCGAAAGGAGGAGATTGCTTACAATTTATCTGTAAAATCCATGACTATAAATCATGGGAAAAACTTATGGATTCAAGAAGTAAAGAACGAAATGCACTAAAAGTAAATTTTGGTGAATATCTAGAAGAGGAAGACATAGTACAAGAAACTAAACTTGATATTATAGATAAACTCCAAGATGTTATATCAATTGATAAATTAGAAGAGTATCTTGATGAGCCATTAGAAAGTATAAAAGAAAGAGTTTCTGATATTATAAGAGATAAACTAAACATGGAACCTGACCATTTTTTTGATTACTTTAGAAATTATGAGGATGATATGATCAAGATTATTGGTTATTTAGGAATTCATCTTTTAAATGAATATGGAGGCCTGTTAGAAAAAACTCTCAAGAATGAGTGGTTTTCAAAAGTTTTTGGATATATATTTAGACAACTTAAAGAAATGACATTATTATTTATTCCACTAGATGTAATCCGAGATTACAACGAATTGCTAGTCAGTTTTTTGGATGGTTTAGCACCCCCAGAAATGGTCGACAATGTTAAACAATTTACAGGAAGAGATACAATAAATTACCTATTTGAAGGTGCTCAAATGGCTCTTGAAAACTTAGGTATTGAGTTCTCCGAATTAAAAGAAAATGTTTGGGAAGAATTAAAGAAGGAAAGAGAGAATGGTTTGATTCCCTCTGAGACTACGCCAATTGATAAAACTCGTGAAAGAGTACCTCAAATTATAAGCATAATTCAAGAAATCCTGATGATATTTAATGATATTCTTACTTTACCAATTAGAGTCCTAATATCTGAAAGTCATTATGGATTAAAAACAGCAATTAATTCTGTGGTCTCTGAAGAAGAAGGTTTATATGGTTCTATAAGGGAGAGGTTTGATAAAATATTTGATCAAATCGAAGAAATTCGAAAATAGAATTTTAAAACTCTTTTTTAAATTGTTTTAATTAAGAAATTAATCTAACAAATCAGCAATCTTATTTGAGACGCTTTGAATGTTAAGAAAGACCATGCCGAGAGAGGCATCACTTTTCGCGAGGGTACATAAAATAGCGTTTTCTCCGGCTTTAGATAGTATTATGATGCCGTCAACACCTTCTATTAGTATTCGTTTCAAATCTCCTCGAGCAAGCTCTTCTACGGCGCGTTCAGAAACGCTTAGAATAGCTGCACTCATCGCTGAAACTATACCATCATTTATATCTCTCGCAAGCGCAGAGCATATTGGAAGCCCTTGAACGCTAACGATAGCTGAACCCTGAATATCTGGATTTACAGCTTCCATTTGGCGTAATAAGTCAGTGAGTTCAGCGATGTTTTCACTCAAAGATTAATCAACATGAATAAGTAGATATTTTAATATTCTAATAATAAAATTATATTTTATAAAATTATTTTTATTTTTGATCTAATTTTAATGTTAACTTTAATATTAAAGTTAATACTTATTTAAAAAATATTTTTATCAAAATCCACATTAGTAATTTTAATGACCGAGAATAAAAAGTCAAATAATGAAACTCAAGAAGAAAAAAGCAAGGAAGAGTTAGAAAAAGAAGAAGAAGATAGAATTAAAATAGAATCACTTAGAAAAGCAGGAAAAATAGCACAAGAAGTTAAAAAGGATATTAAACCAAAAATCAAGCCTGGAACGAAAGCATTAGATATTATTACGATGATCGAGGCTAAAATTGAAGATTTAGGCGGTTTATGTGCATTTCCTGTAAATTTATGTCTAAATAATATTGCAGCACATTATACATCTCCTTTAAAGGATGATGGATTAATGATAGGCGAAGATGATTTAGTAAAAATAGATTTGGGAGTGCACATTGAAGGTTATATCGTCGATACTGCATTCACCGTTAATTTCAATGAAGATGAATCACTTGAAAATATTGTACAAGCAACAGAAGTTGCTCTTGATGCAGTAAAAATGATGGTAAAACCAAAAGTAAATACGAGGGAATTAGGGAAAAAAATTGAAGACATAGTTAGAGGATTTAAATATAATCCAATAAAAGAACTTGGAGGCCATCAAATTGAGAGATGGACCGTTCATGGGGGAAAAAGATTACCCGAATTGGGTTCTCAAGGGGGAGATATAATGGAAGAAGGTGAAGTTTTTGCTATAGAAATATTCGCTAGCACAGGTGAAGGATCAGTTCACAATACGCAATACTCACATATTTATGAGTTGAATCCATATTCTGGAAGAGTTCCCTTACGTAGAAAAGCCTCTAAACAGCTTTTAGGTTTTGTGAATAAAAATTACAAAACATTACCATTTGCTGAAAGATGGTTAGCTAATGAATTTAGGATGGGAGTAGCATTTGGGATTCGTGAGTTAGTACAACAAGGAAAACTGCAAGTTCATTTTGTATTAGCAGAAAAAAAAGGAGTTTATGTAGCACAATCTGAGGAAACTATTTTGGTTGCAGAAGATGGATATGAACAATTAACTTAAAATAGATAAAAATTATTTTCTCACTGAAATTAACAAATTTTTAATTTTCTCCATAATCTTCTTTTTATTTAAGCCATAAAAATTTAACAACTTCTCTCTATTGCCAGATTGTCCAAATGATTCTTCAATACCAATGAATCTCATTGGCATAGGAGAATATTCAGAAATAATTCTAGCTAAGATGCTCCCAAATCCACAATAAATATTATGTTCTTCAAGAGTTACGACACCTTTTGTATCTGAAATCTCTTTTATTAAAGCACTAATATTAATTGGCTTAACACTAGAAAGATTAACAACTTTTATGGAAATTTCTAATTTTTTCTCGATATAGGGAGCGGAATCTAAAGCTAATATAGTACCATAACCAGTCCCTACTAAACAAATGTCATCACCGTCTTTAACTACATCTGGTTTTCCAATAAGAAACTTGTAGTCATCATTATGAATTTTGTGAAATGATCCTCTAGGTAATCTAATATAAAAAGGGCCTTTTGCATCAAATATATATTCTAACATTTCAATAAGTTCAATATTATCTGATGGGTTTAAAATTTTTAAATTAGGGAGTGAACACATTAGGCTTAAATCTTCTAATGCATTATGAGTACTTCCATCTCCTCCTACAAAACCACTATGAGTTGTGATAATTTTTATATTTAAATTATCATGGCACGCCAATCTAATGAATTCCCATGCTCTTCCTGAAGTAAAGATTGAAAAACCACTTACAACTGGAACTTTTCCGGATATTGCGAATCCTAAGGCAGTGCCTAGCATGTTTTGCTCAGCTATACCCATATTAAAGAATCTATCAGGATATTCTTTAGCAAATTTATAAGTTCTTGTAGAAGAAGATAAATCAGAATCTAAAACGACAACATTATTATTTGAATGTCCAATTTTCACTAAAAATTCCCCAAATGTATCTCTAAGATCTTGTTTACTCATTATGGGGGATTCCTCTTTTTAAATCATTCTCAATATCCTCAAGTTCTTTCAAAGCTAATGTGAATTCTTCCTCATTTGGGGCGCGTCCATGATATTTTTGGGTATGTTGCATGAATGATACGTCAGCGCCTTTAATTAAATATGATATCATAACTTTTGGCCTCCCAACTATGCTTTTACACCTTTCAAATCCTTGTAGAATTTCTTTAAAATTTGACCCATCAGTTTCAATAACTTCCCATCCGAAAGCTTTCCATTTTTCTGCTAGGGGTTCTAAAGCCATAATTTCTTCAGTAGATCCATCATTTTGAATACCATTTCTATCTACTATCGCGATTAGGTTATCTAATTTATAATGACTCCCTGCCATTACAGCTTCCCAGATTGAGCCCTCATTTAACTCTCCGTCTCCTAATAACACATAAATAAATTTTTCTTCATTGTCTAGCTTTGCTGCTAAAGCACATCCCACTCCTATTGATAAACCCATGCCTAAAGAGCCTGTAGATATTTCAATTCCAATTTTTGAGTTTTTTACTGGGTGCCCCTGTAGATCTGAGCCAATTTGCCTTAAAGTAAATAGATCTTTTCTTTTAATAAATCCTATCTTTGATAAAACAGCATACAAAGCTGGTGCTGCATGTCCTTTACTTAAAACAAATATATCTCTTTCAGCCCATTGAGGATCCTCTCGATTAATCCTCATAACGTTATTATAAAGAAGATAAATAATAGTAACACAGGAAAGTGACCCACCAGGATGACCAGATTGGGCCTGAAAAATCATTTTCAAAACATCTTTTTTTATTCCCAAAATGTCATGTAAAATTTTTTTCCCTTCTGCTTCTGATAATGTCATTCTTAAATCTGTATTACTGATTTATTTATTATTGGAATTTGAAATGATAAAATTGCTAAGTTTATCAGAATCATAAAACTCTACTGGAGGTAAAGAAGCAGTAAGTGCTGCAGCAGAAAGAGCTATTTTTGCTCCACTAGAAACTGGAACTTTTGATGCAAACGATAAGCCTAATGTTGCCATTATCACACTCCCAACTGCCACATAACTCCTAGCAGGTTGTTGTAAGATTGGTTTAATCTTTTCCACCTTCTCAAAATTCTTATAAAAAAGATAAGAATCTAATTCTAAATAATTTAATAATACATTTTTACATTTAGATGAGTTTAAAATTCTCTTCCCTGCTATTATAATACTAGTTTCATTACAACAATCAATTGAAAAGGTTTCTAAAGCTTTTTGAAGGTTCATTTTAATTAAATCCACATCTTCATAAAGATAATAATTGGAAATTGTTGGACGAGCAAGAATAGGAATATTTATATAACATTCTTTCAACCTTGATAATAAATTTTGAATAAAAATATCTTTAAATAACCCTCCTGTACCATAATCTAAAACTAATATTGAATCAATATCACGAGATCTAGTTTCAATTTTATCATAGAATTTCTCAATTATATTTTCTGAGATTTCATTAGTATAATCTGTTTCTAAACGTAAAATTTGTTGATTCAATGCTTTAATGCGGGTAATTTGAGGTGTATTTATACTTTCATCTACTATTATACCTGATGGATCAATATTTAGTTCTTTGATATATTTTAAGAAAAAATCCCCTTCAAAATCACTACCAATAACTGTAAAAACTTCTGGTATACCACCTAAAGATTTAATATATTGCAATACTAATCCAATAGCACCAATATATGTTTCACTTCTTTCAATTTTTACATTTGGAACTGGAGCATCAGGAGAAATTCTATCAGCATAGCCAAAAATATATTTATCTACTAAAGCTTCTCCTATAATTAAGACTTTCTTTTGTTTCCATTCTTTAATACTTTCAATCTGAGACATTGCTATGAATTTGCATTATTCTTTATCTATTTAATTGATCTTTTAATTTCTTCCAATCTCTTAGAAATGCTTCCAAACCTTTTTCAGTATTTGGGTGAACAAACATTTTTTCTAAAACTGAAAATGGAATAGTTGCAATATGTGCTCCCAATTTTGCAGCTTCAACAACATGTCTAGTATTTCTTACAGATGCAACTATTAATTCTGATTTAAAATCATAAGCATTTAAAATTTCCATCGATTCCCATAGCATATCAATCTCGTTTTGACCATTATCCATTAACCTTCCAATGAAAGGACTAATATAAGAAGCTCCTGCTTTTGCTGCTATCAAAACTTGATTTTGAGAGAAAACTAAAGTTACATTTGTTTTAATATTTTCAGCCTCAAGAATTTTTACTGCTTTTATCCCATCCTTTGTCATCGGAATTTTAATAACAATGTTAGGAGCGATTTTTACCAATTCTCTTGCT
Source organism: Promethearchaeota archaeon (assembly GCA_019057975.1). Next base: position 7,656 of record JAHLWJ010000093.1, read on the forward strand.
TCTTTAACCATTTCCTCCGTTTTTAACCCAATAACTTCAGCACTAACGGGACCATCGACAGTTTCACAAATTTTTTTTAATTGTTCTATAGGATCAACCCCTTCTCTTGAAAGTAGGGTAGGATTGGTAGTTACACCATCGATTATACCTAGTTCTTGCATTTCTTTTATTTGCTTTAAGTTAGCAGTATCTATAAAAAATTTCATTCAATTTCACGAGTAAATTTTATTGATTATAATGATAGGTGGTTATTATATACTTATAGCAAATTCTTTTAAGTTTTTAAATATCATGTCTGGTATTATCAATTGTATTTTTTTTTCTTCTTCTTTTCCATAACCTGTTAAAACTAAAACAGTTTTGCATCTCACAGCATTACCCGTTTGAATATCATTTAAAGTATCTCCAATCATGTAGGAATTTTTTAAGTCTATATTATGCTGTTGTTGTGCTTTGAGAATCATACCTGGATTTGGTTTCCTGCAATCACATAGACCAGAATATTCAGGATGGTGAGGACAGTAATAAATAGCATCTAATTCTGTATTATTTTGTTTTAAAATGTTTATCATTCTCTCATGAATTTTTTTAAGAGTCTTTTCCGTAAAATAACCTTTTGCAATACCTGCTTGATTACTAATTACAATAAGTAAGAAATCTTTCTGTTTAAGAATTTTTAAAGCTTCAATTGAACCCTCAATAAATTCAAAATCATTTGGATCTGATAGATAATTAACTTCTTTATTTATCACACCATCTCGATCTAAGAAAATTGCTTTATTTTTTTTTGTTTTTTTCATCGGATTCTTTAAGTAATTTGATTATTTGATTAGGATCCTCGGCTTTTAAAATTGCACTTGCACTAGTTAAAATATCCACATTTATCAATTTAGCATTTTCAGGATTTATGCCGCCATCAACATCAATTTCAAAATTCAAAATATTTTGATGCCTATAAGCATATAATAGATTTATTTTATCTGGAGTTTCCCATATAAATTCTTGTCCAGAATATCCAGGATTAACAGACATAATTAAAACAAGATCAATTTTATTTAAGTATGGTATTATTTTTAGAAGAGTTGTATCAGGACTTATAGCAATTCCAACTTTTTTATCGAGTTTTTTAATTTTATTAATGATATTTTCGATATCTCCTCCCGACTCATAATGAAAAACAAAGATGTCAGTATATTTAATGACTTTATCTATATAATTAAGGGGATTCTTAACCATAAAATGACCGATTATTGGTATATCATAGTTCTCTTTTAGAATTTTAAAGATATTTAAGTAGTTTTGTTTATTTTCAACAAATTTTCCATCCATTACATCAACATGGACATAATCAAGCCCTTTTAAACCTTTAATTATATCTGGGTCGAAATCTTCCGTTGCATGTAATGAGACCGCGACTTTCTTCATTAAAATCAGCTATTCAAAGAGTTCACTTTCCACTAAATAGCAAATAATATGTCCAACCGTTATATGACACTCTTGAATTCTTGGAGTATCAGTCGAAGGCATTTTGAGACAATAATCTACAATTTCTTCAATTTTGTTTTGTGTTTGACCTGTCATTCCGACAGTTATTGCACCCTTTTCTTTAGCTTTCGCTAACCCTTTAATTACATTTGGAGAGTTTCCTGAAGTACTTATCCCAATAGCTATATCTCCTTCTTCTACAAAAGCATTAACTTGGCGTTCGAAAATTAAATCATAACCATAGTCATTAGCAATAGCAGTAACGGAAGATGTGTTTGTATGAAAGGCTAAGGAGGGAAGCGATTCACGGTTTTTGTAGAATTTACCAACAAATTCGGCAGCTATATGTTGAGCATCTGCAGCACTACCTCCATTTCCAAAAAGGACAACTTTCTTTTTATTTCGATATGCTTTAATTATTTCTTCAGAAACCTTTCTAATTTGAGGAGCTAAATTCTTAATTGCTTCTTTAACTTTAATGTTTTCATTTAAAATTGAAATAATTTTATCTTCCATAATTTTCACTTTAATTTTTTAATTTTTAATATTCTTATTAATTAATTTCCCAAACTTCAAGACCTTTTGGATTGAAATGAAAATTAACAATTTTTCCTCCAATTTTCTCTAATTCTTGAATAACTCTGTGCTTTTTATTAGGTTCTGAAAATAATAATAAATGTCCTCCTCCGCCAGCACCTAATAATTTTCCTCCAAGAACTCCAAACTTTCTTGAAGTTAAATAGAAGTTTTCTATCTCTTTATTTGAAATTTTTGAGCTTAAACTCTTTTTTGCTAACCAACCTTTATGTAAAAGTTCACCAAATTCGTTTAATCGACTAATATCATTAGATTCAACAATATTCCTCATTGAATGTGCCACATCCTTCAAACTTTGCATAGCTTCCATGTATGATTTTTTTTCAATTTCGTAGCCTTTTAAAACTTCATCTTGAATATCGGAAGAAAAATGTGATCCTCCAACATAACATAAAATTAAACGATATTGTAATTCATTTACTATTTCATCTGTTTTCTTTATAGGGGTTACCTTTACAAAATTAGTGAATTCAATAAAATTAAATCCACCATAAGCAGCAGCAAATTGATCTTGATAACCACCCTTCTGTTCTAATTCGATTCGTTCGATATCATAAGCTTTTTGAGCGATATCGTGTTCCGATAATCCAAAATTATAATAAACGTTAAATGCACCTATTAGTGCAACCGATAATGAGGAGGATCCTCCCATACCTGAACCTGCGGGAAGTTCTGAATAAGTTGTAATATTAAATCCATCTTTAATTTCCAAGACATTCACAATTCCTTTGAATATTTCGAAATCTGTAGAATAATCTTTATCACCTATATTAAAAACCAACTCTTGATTATAATTTAATGAAAAGATCCGGATTTTTTTATCATCCCTGGGTTCTATCGTAACATATACATGGCGATCAATAGCTGTGCTTATTACACAACCACCATATTCTATACAGTAGGGTGCCATATCGGTACCCCCTCCTCCAAAACTGACCCGGAAAGGGGCTTTTGAACGTACTATCATATAAAATATTATCTTAAATTAAGTCTCAATATCAAATTGATTTCATACTAAATCATTAAAAAATTTGATTGTTATTTAATAGTTTATATTAAAATTTTGCAGGAATTGACATTTCGAGTCTCATTGAAAAATAGTTAATAAATAGAGAATTACTATATTCCTTGTTTTAAATCTATCGAAAAATCGAAATGGGAATATACATCTTAAAAATTCAAATAAAGTTTAAGCACAAATAACATAAAATTTTTATAAAAATCAATCAAACTAAGGAATTGTATATATAATGGAAAAACTTAATATCATTCTTGTAACTTTAACATTTGCTCCTGATACTCAAGATGGGGCAGCAAAATTCTTCACAGGAATCTATAATTACTTAAAAAATCAAGGTCATAATGTAAAAGTTATAACTGGAAAATGGAATATTAAACTTTCAGATCCTAATATCATTCAGCTAAATATAATTCCGAAACGATTTTTGTGGTTCCCCCAATTTAATCTTAGTTCGGTTAAATATCTGAGAACACAAGAATTTGACATAATACATGGAAATAGTCCTAAAGGAATATTACCAATTATATTATCAAATCAAAAGCGATTCATATCTACAATTCATGATTTAGGACCATTTGAGACGAGTTTTACCAGAATTCCAATTGAAAAATTTATAATTAAACTTGCAGTTGAGAGATCTACCTATATTACAACTTGTTCTGATTTTATAAGAAAAGAAATAAAGGATTATATTCCTAAAGTAGACATTAATACCATCTTTAATCTCTATTCAGCAATAGAGGATAAATATAAACCACGCCCTCTAGAAGCACAAAAATTAAAACAGCAATTACAAATCGAAGGTCCCATAATTTTATATATCGGGCGAATAGCAAAATACAAAGGAGTTGACAATATTATAAAGGCTTATAAGATAGCAAAGAAAGAAATTCCTAACCTCAATTTAGTTATGGGTGGTAAACCAGATTTTTATATGGAAAAAATCTACCAAGAGTGGAAACAGAAATATAAGGATATCCATTTTGTAGGATTTGTATCTGAAAAGGAAATTCCCGTTTATTATTCAATGGGAGATGTTTTTGTAACATACTCTTATGCATCAGAAGGATTTGGTCTAACTCCGATCGAAGCAATCGCATGTGGAACTCCTGTAATTTGCTCCTCTATGATTGCCTATAAAGAAGTATTACAAAATAATGCTATTTTTGTTCCTCCAAGGAATTCACAACAATTAGCCAAAGAAATCGTAAGCCTATTAAAAGATGATTCAAAAAGGGAAGCACTCATAAAAAAAGCTCAAAATTTTATAAAAAGATACTCTTGGGATTCAGTAGGGCAAAAGCTTGAAAAAATATATTATAAGTTTTTAGATTATTAAGGTCCTGCTCTCTCACTAATTTAAAAGTTATTCTGCTTTAATTTACTTAATTTATTCTTGACAAAATTAAAGCAAATATCTATGGGATTCTCAAATTGGCTGATCTTTTCTTTGAATGAGCTAAGTTTAAACCTATTAGGTGAGAGTCCTTGAGCTAATATTTTATTTGCTCTTTCAATTATTTCATCAGAGCTTCTAATGTGTTCTAAAGGAAATCCGTTCTTTATTAAAAATTTCTCTTGAGGTGCAGAATCGCCTGGAAAAAACTCTATGCTTGGAACATTCAATAGGCTTGATTCTCTTACGATTGTCCCACCGCCACTAATAATTAGAGATCCATAGAAACATAAATCAACTATATTCGGTAAGTATTGAGTAATTATGATATTTTTTTCTTTCCTTAATTCTTTTAATTTTTTCAAAAGAAATCCTTTTTGCTTTTCAGATCGAACTAAAAGGATATATTTATGATTAGGGAATTCTTTATAAATTGATGGGAGAAATTTGCTAATCAATGTCTCATCGGGTTTAAGTTTATCAATAAAATAACTGGCATGGGCAGGTTCACTTCTTATTAGAAGAAAGTTACCTTTTTCTAAATTAAACTTATCAAGGACATCTGGATTGGGATTATACTCTGAGAGCCAAGCAATTTCATCTAAACCATTATAACGAATAATTTTCTCTGGATCAGCATGAAGATTAATATAATGTTCTATAGGGATACATTCCGGAGTTATAATATTATCTATGAAGGGATGAATTAATTTGCAGACAGGTTCATTGCGTGGCTCATCATTTATAGCAATTGAAGGGATCTGTAAACCGTATGCTATTCGTGTTCCTTCTATGGATAAAAATGTTACAAAATAATCGGGTGAAAATGTTTTAACTAGAGGAAGAAGAGCTTTCAATCGATCAATATAAGTCTCTAATTTATTCTCTAATTTTTCCCCACCATGTTTGCCAATCCTCTTATAAATTGTACCATAATCCTCTAAAATTTGATATGTTGAATCATAGTCTCTTGCTGTTATTAAAAGATCAGATTCTTCATTTTCAAATCTCTTAATTAAAGAATGAAACATAACAGCAGTTTTAGGTTGCTCGATATCTATCCAAATTTTCTTCTTTAAAAGGCTCATTTTTTACTACTAAAATCTTAAAAAATTATTTGTTTCATAAAAGAATAGAATATTCATTAGAAATTTTGACGGTTTATAGGATTTTCTAATAATTTTTTTTCTCGAGCTTATTTTAAGGTAATTTTTATTTCCAGCAAATACATGGATTTGATTTGCATTTTATACACATATTAGGATATTTTTTAAATAAAGCATTTTCGAGGTCAATATCTAATAAATTTGCTAAGGAAGTTGTCCAGGCAAAAATGTCTGCTAATTCTTCTGACACTTTATTGGTATCAATTTCTTGACTCTTTAAAATATGTGCTAATTCCCCAAATTCTTCTACTAACCAAATAAAAGTATTTTTTATACCTCTTATTTGATCCTGTTCAAAATAAAGGTTTTTAATTAGCTTCTGAAATTCTGATATTTTCATTTAAGATAAGTAAGAATTTAAATTAATTATAAATTAACTGATTAACCCCCACCAGGTGTAAAGAGCCAGTTGAAAATTCCCACGTGTGCTAAGATCACTAACATTATTAATGTAATAGACAAAATAATTGTACTTATTGGTCCAACTTTGATACCAATTGAACTATCTTCAAAGAATCTCATTAATCCTGCACCTCCCATAGGCATAGGAGAACTTCCACTTCTTCTTTTCTTGCGTTTAGATTGAGTACGACTAGTTGACATAATAAAAAAATCTCTTTAGAATAATAATGTGTATAAATAACTTAAAAAATTTAAAATTTTATATAAAAGTTTTAAAAATATATTATAATAAATTTTTATAAACGGTATTCATTATTTTTAAATAATTTTAAGAAGATGTTAGTATAATATGTTGAAAAAAGTACGAGTACTATTAATTTTTCTAATTTGTCTGATATTTTTAATTAATATATCTTTCCTTCCAAATATGTCAGATTTTGATCATATGAAAAATGATGATTTACAGAAACCAAAATATTCAGCCAGTTTAGAAGGAGCAGAGAACATTGTGATAACCAACCTTTTTAGAGAAGCCAATATAAGCGGCTATGGCTTAGTATCCTTTGAAGAATCATTATCAATTTCAAACTTCAATAATAATCCAATCACTTCAATTCTAATTGGAATTCCATTGGCTGATTCAGAGAATTTAGTTTTTTTTAAGACAACTGGAGATAAAGGAAACACCTTGCTTACTGAACGCTCATATATGGTAATAAAAGATTATGAAATGTTTGCAATATACTTTGATTCTCCTTTGTTGCCTCAACAAACGAAATCTATTAAGTTCATGCATCACTATAAAAATCTCATAACTTATGCTCAAGCAGAAACACAGTATATTTATTATAGCGGTCTTGCATATCCAATCTTACCATATAGAGCAGAAGGAGAAATAATAGCTTATTACTACTTACCAGAAAGATCAGCTGACATCCAAGGTGGTTGGGGTGTTGAGTATGATGAGCCTGAATATTTTATACGATACGAATTAGCTAAAATAGAACAACAGATTGGAGATTTGATACTCACACCATATATGGAAAATTTGAATAATTTAAAGGTGATAAATATTAGTTTTTCTCATGAAGAAATCTCAAAGATGGAAATCAATGAAATTAACAGAGAAATATACATCTCACCATGGGG
>JAHLWJ010000481.1 GCA_019057975.1 Promethearchaeota archaeon
CCATATGGGTTGGGTAAAAAGGTGTATGTTTAAGTAAATTTTTGGCAATAAGTTTCATTTTCATCTGCTTAATACTTATTAAATTTTCATCTATTTAATACATCCTAAACTCTTCTAATATGTTCATGTTGTAGTAAGCAGAGATTTATATATCCCCACTAATCTTTGATTCAACTTTTTAATATTATATTTTTCCTCGACAAAATTCCTTCCACATCTTCCCATTTCTGACCATATCTCTGGATGTTCAATAAGGTAATCTAATCTATCTACTAATGCATTTACATCTTTTTCAGGCACAAGAAAACCAGATTTGCCATCCATAATCACTTCGGGGATTCCGCTGTGATAAGTAGAGATAATTGGCAAGCCTACTGCTTGAGCTTCCATTAAAACAACAGGAATTCCTTCTTGATCACCATTACTTGCAGTAACACTGGGAAGAACAAAGATATGTGCTTGTTGGTAAAGTTTTAAAATCTCATCTTGTTCAACTGCCCCTAGAATTTTTACATAATTTTTAATTCCCATTTCCGAAACTAAAGATTCTAACTTATTTCTCAAAGGTCCATCACCTGCACTTATGTAAGTAATATTCGTGTGGTTAGTAATTACTTTTGCTATCGCTTTAATTAGATATTCATGTCCTTTCTTTTCAACTAACCTCCCCACGGTTAATATTTTTATAGGTTCCCCAGGTTGGATTTTTCTTTCAGAATATTTAAATTTTTCTAAATTAATTCCCATGCGATGAACTATTATTTTCTTCTCATCACAATTTAACTTTACTAATTTTCCTTTCCAATAGTCACTAATCGGTAAAAACAGATCCCCGTTAAGAAATAAATCCTTATAGACATTGCTACCTTTATTCAAAATAAACGTTGACATATCATAACCATGAAATGTTGTAATAATTTTACCCTCCACACCTATTTCCTTAAGCTGTACACCTAGAATTCCGTTAGGACCAAAATGGCAGTGAATTATATCAAACTCCTTATTTAAAAAGAGAATGATTAAATACAACAATCTTAAAGATAAAGCTTCTCTACCATATTTGAATATATTTAGTGATTTTAATATTTTAATCGGACTTTTATGAAAATTAATAATTAATAAAGATATTGCTTTTAAAATACGTATAATTTTATTTTGGGGTATATTAAAATAATGAACTCGTTTCATAAGACGATGCTTTTCCACAGCTGGATGTACTTTCCTCTCTTTGGGGTTAAATTGAGCAAATATCCTAACATCATGTCCCATTTCTAAAAGCCCTGTAATCTGGTTCAGGATAAATGTTTCTGATAATGTTGGGAATCCGCTAACAATGATTGCTATTTTCATTTTTCTCCTAACTCTTCAGAACTTTCTTCGCTACAATTATATGCTCTTCTGCGCCATATTTTATAATTGATTCTAATCTTATTATTAGTCGATACAATAAACTTTTACCTATTAAAGGAATATTAGAAAGAAAGCAAAACCTATAAGTAAACCTAGTAAAAAGATTAAAATATTTGCTTGTTTTTTCACTTGCTAAACCAGAATTTCTCAATAACTTTTCAATATTTTCTAATGAATATCCCTCACGAACATGTCCCCAATTTTTATTAATAATTTTAATTTTTTCCTTACTTAGAAATGGAAAAGATACGCCATTTTGCATAGGAGTAGTTAAAATAACTTTACCATCTTCTTTCAAAACTCTGGAAATCTCCTTAACGATTTTATTATCTTCTTGAACATGCTCTATTAAGTCAAGACAAAGAACTAAATCAACTTGATTATCTTCAATTGGTAATTCAAGAGCTGATGCACAGGTAGTATCTAAACCTCGTTTTTTTGCTAACTCTAAACCTGATTTGTCCATGTCTACAACAGTAATTTTAACATTGGGAAATATCTTTTTTAGATTATATGAAATATAACCATCATAACCACCAATATCAAGGATGACCAAGCCATTTTTAATTTCAGTTTTTAAAATACTCTTTAAAGCATACCAGCGTAATAGTGTTCCTTGTCTCATATTTTTTTATTTTATTTTTAAATTTTTATTGTATTATACATTTTTTGTTAGTCCTTTTTTAATGTATTCCACATAAAATTTATATGAATCAAAATGAAAACTGTAACTGTAAGGCTCAGGACTGGGATTTTGTTCTGACCATTTAACTGGCCTTCCAAATAGTTTTTCACCAATCTCTTTTCTTAGATCAGTATCTTTTGTGATTATTGAAGGGTCAAGGTGTTGATAAAGTTCTTCCCAAATTTCCTTTGAATGATAAGGGGATAGCGTGGGGCATCCTACGAAGTTTTTGCAAATCTGATGATAATTTCCTTGAAATGTTCCAACGCGTATCATGTGAACTTTAAAGTATTCTTCCTTAAATTTATTGTGAAAATCTTTATGGAAACTGTAAATCGCATCAGCTGCAGTTCCACTCCAAAAAATGCATTTATAATCAAACTCCTTCGCAATCCTTTTAAGAGTTGGTATCCATCGCATATGCCTTAGGTCAGCATAGAGATCACTACATAATATTTTCTTTTTGAAATCTTCAAAACTCTCTTCATTTTGATTATTATGCTTAAATATCTTATTCACTGTAACATCATTTTTTTCTATCCATTTTTTTACTAATGTATAATTAGGCTCTGCACTGAAGATGTGCCATTTTTCACTATTTACTTTAGGGATTAAGTTTATTAACTGACTATCCTTTCCACCAGTCATAATTATATGCTCATAATTTGGAAACTCTCTTTCCACACTCTGTACGAATTTTTGTAGGTAATTGACAGTTTTATTAATTATTATCTCTTTATCGCGAATTGTAAAATCGGGTTTGAATTTAATGGTAGTATCTCTAGGTGTAACTTTTTCGAATGGTCTAAGCTTCTTCACTCTTTTATCTATTGTTTCCCAACTCTCATACCAAAACTTATCTTTATGTAGATTGTCTGATAGAAGTCTAAGATCAAAATATTTAACAACTCTCTTTAAAATTGTAGGAGTTATTAATGATAATTTTTTATGTAAGCTGTTTTGTTTTGATGTTTGCTTTAAAAAATCTGGAGGGTTAAAGGTAGGATTTAACTCAAAAATTTTTGAATCGAAAATCAAGGCGGTTACTGAAGTTGATACTTTAAGCTTGTCTTTCAATTTCATGAAATAACAGGGGTATATCCCACAACCCACATCTTCTAAACATTTAGTTTCTACCACTTGTTCTGCTGGATAATTTAAATGCAGTTGCAGACTGGTTATTTTTTTCATTACCATGTGAATCACCAAACTATCAATCTATCTAATACATAATCCATCTTTTGATAAAAATAAAATGCCTTAACCATCTTCTAAGATAAGAAACTAAAAACATTCTTTCTAATTTAAACTTTTTAATATGTGAAGGAATAGGTTCTGCATCAAATTTTATACCTTCTTCTCTTAATAATTTTTTAATCATCTCCAGTTTTTTTCTTTTAATTCCACGAGCAATCTCACCTAAATATATATATGTCAAATTTGCACACATCATCTGATAGCCTGTGTAACCAAATTTTTCAGTGAAGTAGTTATCTCCTAATTCTTTATTTAATTTCTGGTAATATCTAATGGTATTTTCTATTATATGTAACCTTTTTGTATTCAAACTGTGTTCATGTAATCTATAAAATCCTCCTATAAACGGGAAATATTTAAAAACAATTCCTGTTGCTGCCAACTTACTTAAAAAATGTCTATCCT
>JAHLWJ010000482.1 GCA_019057975.1 Promethearchaeota archaeon
GCTTGTTTATCTTCGACAAGTCCATGATGAAGACTATACTCATTCTTCCACAAACGAATAGGTCCTAAAGCACCTGTGACTAAAATTGTATCCGAAGCTTTAGATGGAGGTACAACGCCTTTATAATTTTCATTAAATTCAGCATCTTTACTTGCAATAAAACGTGAGCCCATAGCAATACCTCCAGCACCCATGCTTAATGCAGCAGCTAAGCCGGCGCCAGTAGCAAAACCTCCGCAAGCTATTACTGGAAAATCAGGATGTTTTTTTTGGACTTGTTGAAGTAATACAAGAGTACTTACTTTCTCGTATGATTGATGACCTCCACCTTCACCACCAGTTACAACCATTCCATCCACACCAGAAGCAACACATTTATCTGCTAACCATAAGGCTGGAGCAACATGAAAATGTTTAATTTCAGATTTCTTTTTTAGTTCTTGGAATGATTTACTCTCGGGTAATTTTCGGGATGAGCCCGCACTTGTCAATGCATAAATACACTGATCTCTTATTTTTGGATTCTCCATAATAAATTTAGGAATTTCACTACAGAGCTTATCTGCCTGTAATTCATTTCTGGAAGTTCTGATGTTAAAGCCAAAAGGCTTATCTGTATGTCCTACAACAAATTCCATATTCTTCTTCATTGCTTCTATAGCATCAGCGCCTAGCCTTGTTGAAGTTGTAGTATCCGTTCCAATATCATCTCCACGCTTTATGGTTGTATGGGATAATACACCCAAACCACCCGCTTCGCTAACAGCAACGCAGAGATCTGTGGTATAAAAGGGTCCCATTGCTGCTGAAAATATAGGGTGCTTGATTCCAAACATTTTGGTAATATTTGTTTCTATTGTCATATAACCACGATTATTTTTTTAAAATTCAAATTTTAATTAGGGTTTAAATTTTGTTCTTTATAATCTTTGCTATTCAAATGTCTAAATTTCAACTAAATAAGTTTTAAAATTTACATGTATTTTCCTATTTAATTTTTTATTAATTAACTCTCAATTAAAAGAATAGAAATAAAACATGTCGAGTCATTTTTTACATGATTTTCTAAGTCCCAAAAGTATTGCTATATACGGCGCTAACAACACCTTCGGTACGACGATGGGAACTATGCTGCTAATTAGAATCATTAATTCTAATTTTAAAGGTAAAATCTTTCCAATACATCTAAAATTAGATACGGTTTTGGGATATACAGCTTATAAGATTATTGCTGAAGTTCCAGAAGTACCTGATCTTGTGATTATAGTATTACCCCCTAAAGTTGTACCTCAGGTATTTAAAGAATGTGGAGAGAAAGGAGTTAAAAAAATTGTTTTAATTTCTGGTGGTTTTAGAGAACTTGTCGAGGATCGCTCAAATACACTGACAGACGAAATTATTGACATTGCAAATTCTTATGGAATGAGATTTACCGGTCCTAATTGTTTAGGGCTTTACAATAGTTGGATTTATCCTGAAGATAATGGGAGACTTAATACTATGATGTGGAGGGAACAATCTAAGAGAAGTAAATTTTCAATGGCTTCTCAAAGTGGTACTTTAGCTAGCCAATTATGGCTGGATTCTGAGTATCCCGATTTTAGTGTTGGTAAAGCTATTTCAGTAGGTAATGAGGCAAATATAGATTTAGTAGATTTTTTAGAATATTTTAAGGATGATGAAGAAACTGATGTAATTGGATTATATATTGAAGAAATCAAAAGAGGAAAGCAATTTTTGCAATTAGCAAAAGAAATAACGCCAAAAAAACCTATAATTGCGATATATGGGGGAGGATCTCAAGCAGGGAATCGTGCTATCAAGAGCCATACAGGTTCAATTGGAGGAAATATGAAAATTTTTGATGCAATGATTAAAGAAACGGGTATCATAAAAACTGATTACGTTGAAGAATTTTTAGATCTTAGCTCTATGTTATTAACACCAAATTTTCCTTATCCTAAAGGAAAACGTATTGGAATAATAACTTTTGCAGGAGGACCAGGAGCCCTTATTGCAAACAATGCTGAAAGGAAGGAGCTAATTGTGCCCGAATTTTCAGAATCACTTCAATCAAAACTAAAAAGTATGTTACCTCATACAGCAAGTTGGAGTAATCCAATAGATATCACTTTTGATATGAATATATTTAATCTGTATATAAACTTCCCAAAAATACTCATGAAATCTGGCGAAATTGATATAATCATAATATATGGAGCTATGGGTTTTCGAAGTATGACTACGTTTGATCAACAAAACAATAGAATATCCAAACATATAGAATTGAGAGAAGATATGAGAGATCGGATGGATGATATGGAAAAAATGGTAATTACACCTACAATTAAAAACTCTCAAAAACATTCTATTCCTGTTATCTATATAAATCCTCAAAGTTATGCTAATCCGTGGTCAAAAAAAATAAGAGAGTATGGAGGAATAGTGTTTCAATTCTGGGATCGCCCAGTGAACTGTTTAGCAAAGATATGTAATTATGCTGAATATCGAAGAAATATTAAATTAAAAAAATAAAAAAAAAAAAAGGGTACTATCTATTTTCTTCTTTTTCATGATGGAGCATTAGGACGATCCCTAATACTAACAGAGCAGAATCATCATCTAAATCAGGAGACATTTTTACACCATAGGTTCCCTTGATTAGGCTTTTAAATAACTTTTTACGGATTTCAGCAACAACTTTTTTATCTTTTAGAATCTTGAATTTCAATGCAAAAATATTTCCCTTCATTGTAAAGACCTTATTTTCATCTGGATCTTCAAACCAATATTTTGGTTTTACAGATACAAGTTTTCTTTTCATTTTGCCGATATATTTATCTTCATCTTCTTCACCACCTTCATAGAATTTATAAGTGGAACGCATTGAAATTATTTTTTCATGAACCGTTAGTACAGGAGTCTCATCAAGGTCTCTTATTCTGTAAGTGTTGCCAATCTTTATTAGTTTTCCTGCGAAAGTTCCAATTGTTTCTTTATCCAGATTCATTATTTTGCCTTTATCCTTTAAAGAGATCATTTTCTCTTGAAGCATAAAATCTCTAGTTTTTTGTAATGACATTTTGTTTGGAATTATTTTTTTTTAATTTATATTGTAGTTTAATTCAGACCCAGGTATATTATTCAAACCTTCAATATAAGGGTCTTTAATATAACTAACTTAGTCAGCCCTTAAAAATTTATTTGATGTCTATTAATGAAATCATTTTCAGTAGAACAACATTTAGATAAATTAAAAATTAATTATTGAATATAATAAAACAATAATAAAAGAAAAAAAAATAAAATATTATGACATTACTTTATAATTCCGAAGGATACTTCTGTGAAGGAGAAGTGGGAAAGGAATGGCAATTTGAAATGGTATATGGAAAAATTCTGTTAACAGATCTAGAGTTATCATTTATAAAAAAAACAAATATAAGTTTAACAGAGATAGGGAGCTCTGTTGATGATTTCCATAAAGATTACCAAATTCCCTTATCAAAAATTAGAAAAGCTTATAGTATTAAACAAGGAGAAATTTATACTGTAAGAGTTGAAACTAGAGACGAATTTTTGTTTTCTATTACAATGGCGAATGAAAAGAGTTATGGGAAAAAGAAAGCTATAGAATTAAGTGAGTTAATTAATGCTGTTATTCTAAACAGTTCAAAAAAATAAAAAATTAATAAGAAATAAGAAAAAATTAAATTTGTTTAACCTTTAATCGATTTTCCTTGCTTAAGTTTATCCA
>JAHLWJ010000483.1 GCA_019057975.1 Promethearchaeota archaeon
GTTAGAACGTTTTACAACTGATAAATATGAATATAAACTCGTAGAGAAAGAAAATCTGCTGTTTTTAGCTACTTTTCCCCCCAAAATTAGAGATAAAACAGCTCTTGATGAATTACATCTTATTGCTAATAAATTCCTAGAGGAGTATCCTAAAAAAATTATTGAAGGGTGGGATCATAATATGAACCTGTTTATTGACTTTGATAAAGTAATAAGAACTAAAAGTGAGAGCTTAGGCGAATTTATATCTAACTTATGGAGTCATAGTAGATCTTCTGTATGTTCTAATCATTCCCATTAAAAATTTGAAGGGTTCTTTTTTGTTTAAATACATAGAGTAAAATAATATTATGGAAAGAATAGAGAAGTGAAAAAAGTGTCGATAAAGATAAATCTTGGTATTGATGTGAGGGTTTTTGGAAATTCTAATACAATTGAGAATATTCCTCTTGAGTATTTTAAGGATAATCTCTTAATATGGGGTAAAGATAGATTAGAAAGAACTGCGCTTTTATCTCATATTTCAAACCAATTCCACACTAGTTTTCCGGATATAGGAGTATTATTGATTAGGGTGGAGTCGAGTAAAGATTCAAATTTATTCTATTTCGATAGAAAGTATAGCTATGGAGATCTTGAGTTAGAAATTCCATATTTTCTTGAGAATGAAATAGATGAGGGAAATCGAGAACAATTCGAAGATTTCATTAACGCAATTTTTAATTTTCATTTTGAAATGAGGATTGTAATAGGTTGTGTTTTACAGCATTACAAAGCAGGTGAATTTCCAAGTTCGATAGTAGATTTTCTAGAGGAAGTAAAGGTTTATCTAAAAAACAATCCCTATTCAGAAGAGTTTACCAGTAGCAATATTAGAAGTGTTGAAAGAGCAATCGAAACTTTTAGCGATGATCCCGCTTTAGAAAGAGCTCTATGGATTCCCTTGAGATTACCGGAGTGGCTAAGATTGTGGAGGGAGGGGAAGTCAATTTGTATTGACTTATCCGAGTGCGATCTTTACTTTCAAAAATTACTAGTGGCAATGCTATTACAGGTAATAAAAAATCATACACCAGTTAAAAATTCAGACATTCATATAGGAGTTGTGGCTATTGAGGATGTGGATAACATTTTTCAGAAACCTCCTCATGAGGAATATAGGAGATATTACGGAGAAAGTCATGAATATTGGGATGAGCTTAGAGAGGAAAATTATTTTCTCACAAAAGAACAAATAGAGGAAGCATACGGAGATAAGGTTTATCTTTCGAATGTCCAGTTTGAACGAGTAATTAGCAGGATAGTTTTTGATGCGCTCCAGTACAAAAATATTTCTCTTATAAATGTGTGTCAAGAACCTATGAGGATTTATAGGGATATAGTATTAAAATCTCAAATTAAAATACCGTTAGACTCGCCTTAGTAATTTTTTTGATTGAAAAAAAGGAGCTTGTTTAAGATACGAGTAAGTAATTATGGTCTTTTTCATACATAGTGGTTAGTTTGAGATATTACAGTTGTTTAACTTAAAGGTTTTAAGATGTCGTAATTTCAGTATAATAAAAGTTACATAAGAGATTTATATTTTTTTATTAACTTTTTTAGTTCGTATCATTAGAACTTTTTATTTAAGTGTCAAAATTTATAAGACAAAATTTTGGGGGTTCTAAGTTTTTCCCTTATTGTAATTACCATCATTTTTCTTTATCCTTTCTAAGAAAATTATTAAGAATTTTTAAGTTTGATTAATCTCTTAGAAATTATATAGACTAGTGGTAGTATTAAGGAAATTATGAATATATTTGTATCAAATCCCGGAATTAAATCCATTTCTTTTTCTACATCAGACTCTATATAAAGATTAAATGGTTCTGATAATTGAACTATTACATCATTACCATATTCTAGTCTTACTTTTTTTGGTGTAGCCGCCACGGGCATATCAATTGTAGTTGTACCATTTATCCATATATCTTCATCAAATATCCGTGAATCGTCTGTATCATAAACACTAAATCTAGCTTGTTGACGGTACACATAAGTATTAATTGGTTCATTTTGATCTTCTATAATAACCGTTAAAGTCCAATCAGTATCATCAAAAAAAATTTTGGTAAATCTATATTTAGGAAGATAGTCATTATCGAACCATGGAAAAAACAACCAATCTAAGGATTCACCAACTGTGCCTTCAATTATTTGCTGTAAATCAGATAATAAAGCAATTTCATATTTGTATTGCTCAAAAAATGTATTTAATCCTAATGTGAAATTATCTGGTCCTATAGTTCTACTTATTTTCTCAAATATTAAAGGAGATTTATAATATGAAATATATACCCAGTCTAAGCTAGTAGCAATGAGATCATAAGCGGATTGATTTATCTTTGAAGGAAGGTATTCGTCTGCGTAGTATGTCCTTACTCTATCATAATATTTTGTCCACTGAAAATATTCCCAATTGCCATGTATTATTTCTGCGTAATAATCAGTAGACCAGCATGTTAACCCTTCATCCAAAAATCCCCAATCTATCTCGTCAAAACCTACTAAATTGTACCACCATTGGTGAGCAATTTCATGGACGATCACTTTTTCTAAAATCTCTTTAGGATAATCATACGTATCAATTATTTCTGAAGCATAAACTTGAGCGGGATATTCCATACCACCATAAGGAGAATATTCTTCAACAATATTTAGTGTGGAATATGGATAATAACCAAAAGTATCGTTAAATAAATCAAATGCATCAATTGCAAAGTTTAAAGCATCATTTTGCCATAGTAAACTTGATTTTGGAATATAATACACAGAGATGTTAACATCATTAAAAATTGCTGATTCGAATAGATAATCTTCCGAAGCCGCAAATGTAACTTCTCTAACTGGAAATTCTGGATCAAAATGATAAGTAACCATATTTCCATTAGGAATTTTCTCAATTTCTTCTCCTGTTGCTGCTATAGTTATGTTTTTTGGAGCTTCAATAATTAAAGAATAATTAGCCATATCATGATAAAATGGATCACCTACGTCTAGATAAGGATCAGTATTCCATCCATCAAACTCATCATAAACACATGGCATTGGATAGAAACTTGTAAATTTAAAAATTGTATTATTCCCTTCGCCATAAGAATTTGCTCGATCAATACCACCATCAGGGATAATAGAATGAAACTCTATTTCAAAAAATGTTCTTTGGTAAGGATTTAAAGTTGTTGATAAATTAACCCATAAAAGTTGAGCTTGTTCATCTACAGTAAAATTTAAAGGTGTTTTTGGTTCACTTACAGTAGTAACGTTTAAAATATCAATATCTCCCTCTCTACTTACATATTGCATGCCTGATAAAAACAGATGAAAAGGAATCTGTTCAAAACCAACAGGATCATTATTATAATAATTTACAGTCAAATTCCCCGAAACACTTGAAGTAGATGGATTGAAAATAACTGAGAGATTATAATAAGAATATTCCCCATTAATTGAAGATAATTTAGGTATTTCATTAGTTAGTGTATTCTTTACAGTTGTTACATCAATTAATTCATTTGAGGATTTAGGTAATTGTCCCAAATAGAAAGTTTCATTAAAATAGAAGCAAGATAAAACAATTATAATGATAAAATAAAATTTGAATTTAAAAATAAACACCAAAATTTCTGTTACTTAAATTAATATATATTTTTTTTTTATATTTTAGTATTCAAGTATTTATTTTTTTTTCTATTATTTTCCGTGTTCGGAGAG
>JAHLWJ010000484.1 GCA_019057975.1 Promethearchaeota archaeon
GGAACATTCGGGAGAAGAGAACTATTGCCACAAGAGAAAATCCTAGAAATTACTACAATGTGTGGCCATCACACAGTCTCACCACAATCGATAACCCATTATATTAATTTGATTAAACAAGGAAAATTAACAGTCGAAAAAGCCGCAAAAAAGTTAACAAAACCATGCGTATGCGGTATTTTTAACACTTCTCGAGCAATTCAGATACTTAATACTTTAGTTAAAGATTAATTCTGATTTTTTCAAAACTTGCCAACATTGCTCAAGATATAAATACCTAACTATTATATTTTTAATTAAACCCTAGAGATTCATAATTTATACTATTTAGATAATATTCGATTTGGAGGTAGATTTAATGAAAATTGGGATAATTGGAACAGGAAAATTAGGGAGTGCTCTTGGAAAGATTTGGGCAGAAAAGGGCCATATGATTATGTTTGGCTCCCGAGATCCCCAGAAAGCAAAAAAGTTAGCTAATTCAACCGGATCTAATGCAAGTGGAGGAACACATGAAGAAGTTGCAAAATTTAGTGATGTTATCATTCTTGCAGTTCCATGGTCAGGAGCAAAAGAATCAATCAAAACAGCAGGAGATTTGGATGGTAAGATTATTGTAGATTCTACTACTACTGCTGCACCTCATTTGGGAGGGCCTTTAATAGGACGTACTCCCTCTGCAGCAGAAAAAATCGTAAAATGGGCAGTAGGGGCTAAAGTAATAAAAGCAGTTCATACTATTGGAGTAGAAAGTTTAAATAAAGTACAATTTGGTTCTCAACAAGCAAGTTTATTTATTTGTGGAGACAGTTTAGAAGCAAAATCAATTGTTCGTACTTTAGGAGAAGATATAGGTTTTGAAGTAATAGATGCTGGTCCACTCACGAATGCGAGGCTTACTGAACCCCTCGCGATGCTTTGGATTGAATTAGCCTACAAACAAGGTATGGGTACGGACATAGCGTTCAAACTATTACGACGTAGGAAAGCTAAATGAAAGATTTATCAAATTAAGTTTTACTACTTTTTATTTTTTACATTGGTTTTATTAAGAGATGATGTAGTGATACTTTTGGTATACTTTAATAAGAATGCTTATCAGTATAGAATTATGAAAATTTCAAATTTTAATACTAATTCTCCACTTATTCATACATATTCTATTGTGGCAAGAGATCCAAACACAGGGCAAATGGGTGTAGGAGTACAGAGTCATTATTTCTCAGTAGGTTCCGTTGTAGATTGGGGGCGTTCTGGAGTTGGTGTAGTAGCCACACAATCGTTTGTAAACAAATCTTTTGGATTACGAGGTCTTGAACTAATGGAACAAGGAAAATCACCAGAAGAAGCATTAAAGATATTACTTTCAGATGATGAGGGAAAAGATGTAAGACAAGTTGCTTTATTAGATAATCAAGGTAGGGTCGCTGTTCATACGGGATCAAAGTGTATTAAATATGCTGGGCATGAAAAAGGAGATAATTTTTCAGTTCAAGCAAATATGATGTTAACGGATAAAGTTTGGCCAGCTATGGCTAAAGCTTTTAAAAAAAATAAAAACTTACCTTTACCTGAGAGAATAGTAAAGACATTGGAGGCAGCAGAAGCAGAAGGAGGAGATATAAGAGGAAAACAATCCGCAGCTATAATAATTGTAAAAGGTGAGCAAGTTGAAAATAAATGGGACGATCCATTTATTGACATTAGGGTGGAAGATCATCCTGAACCTTTAAAAGAACTTAATAGACTATTAAAACTCTGGAGAGCTTATGAAAATATGGATAAAGGAGATATTGCTATGGAAAAAGGCGATACAAATAAAGCTCTAGAAGAGTATAACACTGCAAGAGAAATGTTCCCTGACAATCTTGAAATGAAGTATTGGACAGCCATATCTCTAGCTAACAATAATCAAATGGAAGCAGCATTACAATTATTAAAAGAAGTTTTTAAAAAGGATAATAATTGGCGAATACTTACGGAAAGACTCCCCGAAGTGGAAGTATTAAATATATCAGAAAATGATTTGAATAAAATATTAAATTTAAAGTGAAAAGTATGAAAGTTGCGCGATATTATAATAATAATGATATAAGAGAAGATGAAATCCCTAAACCTGTAATTGGTCCAGGAGAAATTTTGGTAAAGGTAAAAAAATCTGGGATTTGTGGTTCAGATATACTAGAATACTATCGATTTGCTAAAATGAAGAAATTAGGTGTCGATTCTCTAATTTTAGGTCACGAAATAGCAGGAGATATCGTTGAGATTGGCGAATCAGTTAAACATCTTAAAGTAGGAGATCGTGTATTTGTTTCTCATCATGTGCCTTGTTTTGAATGTCATTTTTGTAAAAAAGGGCATCATACTGCTTGCAACTTACTCCATAATACTAATTATGATCCTGGTGGCTTTGCTGAATTTGTACGCATACCTAAGATCAACATTGAAAAAAAAGGTGTATATGTTTTAGATAGAAGTGTATCTTATGAAGAAGCTGTCTTTATAGAACCACTTGGTTGTGTATGTCGAGCACAACGATTGGCGAATGTGAAGAAAGGATTAACTGTTTTAATTTTAGGATGTGGCACATCAGGATTATTGCATATACAATTAGCGAAACTTAGGGGTGTAAAAAATATTATTGCCACCGATATTAATGAGTTTAGACTTCAGAAAGCAAAAGAATTCGGAGCTGATACTGTTTTTCATGCTAATGTAGATCTTTCAAAAGAAATTAAAGAAATAAACAAGTTTAGATTAGCCGATATTGTAATTGTATGCACTGGGGCTACGTCAGCAGCACAACAAGCCTTAGAGTGTGCAGCATCTGGGAGCAAGATTATATTTTTTGCAGTTCCAGAGCCAGGTATTATCCTTGAAGTCCCTATTAATAAATATTGGAGAAATGAAATAACAATTATGACATCTTACGGAGCAGCACCCCAAGATCTTGATGAGGCCTATAATTGGATTCTCTCAAAAAGAATTAATGTTATAGATTTAATCACTCACAGATTTCCCCTTTCTAAAGCTAAGGAAGCATTTAAAGTTGTATGCGAAGCAAAAGAATCAATAAAAGTAATTTTAAAAACAGAAGGAGATTAAACCTTCTCAATATTATCTTGATTCAGCTCAGTATATGATAAAAATAATAAAATTAGGTAGTCACTTGCTATAGGTTCATTTTAGATCTAATAGCTTAGCTGCATTTCCTCCTAGAATTGCATCGATTTCTTCTTTTGTAAAACTTATTCCATTAGGTGCTTCTTTAGGAAGGTTTTTGATTCTTTCAATTAGGTCTTTCACAGGGAGAATAACGTCATAAATAGGACTATCAGATCCAAAAAGTACGCTTTCAACACCGGCATAATCAATAATATCTCTGAGTTCTCGGCAAAATAATTCGAATTTTCCAAAAGCAAATGGACCCCACATAGCTAAATCTCCATAGAGATTTGGATGGAATGCTGCAAGTGCAGCCCAAGGTCTCCAATTGATTTGCCCCATGTGAGCCGCAATTATTCTAAGCTTAGGAAAGTCAGCTAAAATATCAGAAAGCAATGAAGGTTCAGTATATTTACTACGTCTATTCTTAAGTGGTCCAGTGTGCGTCAGTAATATTCCGTTCTTCTTTTCTAAGTAATCTAATAATAGGTAGGATTCTGGACTTGTGGGATCAAATCCGTTATCTGGATGATATTTTAATCCTTTCATGCCAAATTCTTCAAAACATTGTTTCAACAT
>JAHLWJ010000094.1 GCA_019057975.1 Promethearchaeota archaeon
AAGCTTCGTATCTTAAAATTCCAATTCTTACGGCCAGGGAAGGCACTGAGCGGCCCATTACCGTTGACGAAGGGACTAACACAATAATAGGAAACGATTTAGCGAAAGCCAAAAAGTATATTGAAGAAATTTTTTCAAATAAGTACAAAAAAGGAAAAAATATTGAAAAATGGGACGGTCAGACGGCTAAAAGAATAGTAAGGATAATTACATCCTTTAATTAATGGGATTATTTTAAAAAAAATTTTACAAAATCTAATATTTTTCTAAGTATGAGATGATCTTTCTCATCTTTAATTAAAATTGTTTCAATAAGGACAATATCTGATTTTTTTATTATCTTGAATAGTATTAAAAAACTTAAATAACACAATATGAAAAATAAAACGGAGAATATATTTAAGTTCTTAAAAAAATACAAATTAAAGAATCCAATTAAATATTGGTTGATCTGATCTAATACTAAAAACTCAAAACTTATTGTAAGTCCTAAGGCTAAAGGAAAGAGGAAAAAAACCATCACTAACTTGGTTAAATTCTTATTTAGTTTCCAAATTTTTGTACTTAGAAATAAAGCAATCATAGCTACTAATAAATTTGAAATAATGATGCTTATCATCCCCCAAATTAATCCAAAATTAACAAGAAATACAACAAATAAAGGTAATCTAATGATAAAAGCTAAAAACCTGTAATAAAAAATCCATTTTACTTTATTTGTTGCTAATAAAAATGATTCAAATGGGGTTCCAACAAATAAAAAAATTGTTGAGAATAACATAACTTTAAGTAAATTAGAATAAATAAGATAAGATTCACCAAAAACAATATCTAAAACAAAATCAGTTAAGAAAAATTGTATCCCAGCAATTAATAACAGGATAAGTAATAAAAATATTAAAAATATGTTGTATAATGAAATCATTTGGTCTTTCTTTTTTTGAACATTTAAGGTTGAGAAAGAAATTGTTAATGGTGTTGAAAAAACAGTTGGGAAGTTAGTAGAAACTGAAGAATAATATTTTGAGATATTAAATCCTGTAAGTAAGAATTCACCACTAATAGTTCCTACAGAAATGTTTTGGATTTCTCCCCAAATTTCTGAAAAAAATTGTCCCGTTTTTACATAACTGCCATATCTCATTGTTTTTTTTAAAAAACCTTTAAATTTTACAGTCGAAGTGGACTTATGAGACAATTTTGGCAATTTTACCCAAATTATTAAAAAATTAAAGACAACTGGTATTAAAAGGGATATAACATTTATTATTGCGATAAAATCAATTAATAATAATCCCGGGAATAAAAATAAAACAAATAAGCTCGAGATTCTAACAATATCTCTAATTATTAGTAAAATAAATGTAGTTTTGAACATATTTAGCCCTTTTATAATGTTGTCCAAAATTGGATTTAAACCTAATATAATAATATTAGGAGATAATATTAGCAAAAGATTTGTTTGATTTTTTAAAGAAATCTCAAAAATATCTGATAATGAAATAAAAATACTTAAACTAATAATATATATGGGAATAATGAATATTAATTTTATAAAAATTGCATATTTAATGTATGCTTTCAAATTATCAATTTCATTCTTAGCAATTAATCTTGGTAGAAAAAAATTTAATGATGGAGCTAAACCTGGAGGTAAAAAAGATAGAATTAAAGTGATAATACCTACATAAGAGGTCGCTAAGATTAAGAAACCCCAGAGCTCTTGAGAGATTAATCTTGCTAATAAAAATGATATTATTATATTTAAAAAAAAAACTGAATAAACTGAATAAATTGAAAATAATGAATTTCTAGTTAAATTCTTATATTCAGTATTTTTATCATGTTCAACAAGGCGTCTTGTTGGTAAATTCTCTGAATCCATATTATTGTTACTCTAGTTTTTACTTTCTTTTTAATATAACTTTTCAAAACAAGGAATTTTTCAATTAATACGATTTACTCAAAATTAAAAGGGGTACACTATTTTTTGAATAATCATTTTATTAACTAAAGTTCGACAACTTAATTTATTTTATAAGATTTTAAAATACTTGCATTTTTAAAACGCAATTTCTTAAGTATAGTTGATGCATGAAATCGATATCACCGTGATCATAGATACCTTGAAATACCCCTCCAATTCTATTAATATCCATGATTATCGTGAGTGAAAATCCCATTATTCAAGTGTATTTTGAGGATATGGGCTTAAAATTAAATCCAAGAATGGACATTGCCCTAAAGAATTTCCTTTACGGCTTACTCATGAACGAACGAGCATCGATAAAAAATATCGCTGAAAACACGATCCAAGGTCAAACTGAACGCCAGATGAATAGAGCCATTCATGAATTAAGTACGAAATCTGATGTCATTCTAAGGGATAACTTCAAGAAATTACATGAAATCCCCCGTATTGCAATTAAATCTACGGGCGTGATTGCGTTAGATGAACATATTATTCCAAAGACGGGTAAGCACATCGAGGGAGTAGATTATTTCCACACGACTTCAGGGGATAAGAATATCCTTGGTCTCTCAATGATCAGTACGCATTATTATGGCAGGAAGATAGAATACCCGATTGATCGAGATCTTTACCGCCGGCAACAGGAACTCGAAAAATGGGGCAAAGAAGAATTATACCGATCCAAGAATGAAATTGCGCGAGAATTAATCCGTAAATATGATGAATTGGGAGTACCGTGTAAAACATGGGTCATGGATGCCTATTTCATGACCAAGGAAAATGTAAAGGAATTGGATTCAAGAGGATTCTTCTATATTTCAAAAATCAAGCGTAATTGGTCAGCTACATTCCGGCGAAAACATTGGAGCGTATCAGACTTGCAAGCGAGCATTTCCGAGTCAGAATATGAAAGGATAGAAGCGATTAATGCGAAAACTCACGAGAAGAAGTATTTTCTGGCAGCTGTGCGGGACGTATTCATCAATAAGATTGGAAATCATAGGTTAGTATTCCTTAAAGAATTAGAAAAGAGTGAACTGGGCAATTTCAGGGAAAAATATCTAAATTGCTGGACTTGCTTGGTCACGAACATGGTGGGCACATCGCCTAAGAAACTAATCTCGACCTACATGAATCGCTGGACAATAGAGACGAGTTATAGGGATGCAAACCAAGAGTTACACTTGCACGGATGTATGTGGAGAAATATTGAAGGGCAATATTGCTTTATTTCCCTTGTATTTTTGGCATATAGGTTATTGATCTGGGCAGATCATTTGGGATATCTCTCTGCTTATGCCACTCAATTGCGAACTTTGGGGAAGAAACGGGAGGCATTCAAACGATTTAGCGACGAGGTATTTGGGGAATGGATTACGGAGCTGATAAGGAGATGTGAGAGCTGTCAAGTTGCCAAGATCATCTACAAGTTAATTCATGGGTGAAAATGCATAATATTTAAATACATTGCAGGAAAGGATTAATTTAAGGTTATCTTGTCGAAGTTAAGTTATTAATTAAATAAATTATATTTCATCAAAAATTATACCAATTTTGGTAAAAATGAAAAAAGTTCTTGATTATTCAAAAATTATCCACTTTAGTAAGAAGCAATTTTCTTCGTACTGGTACCAAATAAATGAAATCATAACAAAAAATCCAGAAAATATTCTCGAAATTGGAATTGGTTTTGGATCTTTTATATCGGATTATTTGAAAAAAAGGAATTATAATATTATTACTATGGATATCGATGAAAAACTAAACCCTGACAAAATTGGAAGCGTCTTAAATATTCCTTTTAGTAGTAAATCATTCGATATAGTTACATGTTTTGAAGTTTTAGAACATTTGCCATTTTATGAATTTACCAAAGCTTTATTAGAATTTAGAAGAGTTTCAAGGTATTATGTAATTCTTTCTTTACCAGATATGACTTTTTATTTTAAATTTAAATTTTCTATAGATAGACATGTCGAAGTCTTGAAAATTATATCAATTCCCTTCATAAAAATAGGAAAAAAATTTTGTGAACATTATTGGGAGATTGGTTTTCAGAAAATTAAGTTAAGTTTAATAAAAGAAAATATTAAGAATGCTGGATTTATTATTCAAAAGGATTATAGAATATTCGAGAATCCCTATCACCATTTTTTTATTTTAACAATAAGAAAAGATCAAGAGTTTACTGATACTTCTTAATTATTTCATAAAAAATATGTTAGTTAGTAATGAATCAAACCAGAGACCAAAATTTAAAAGATTTGAAAAATATTAGCGATGCTCAAGAGAGATTACATGTTCAATTAAGATCATTATGGGAAAACAGAAAAATTGATACTCATAAGGTCAGAGATCAATTGAATGAATTAAAATTATTACAATTTATACTATATTTTCTTATATTCTCAGGAATTTTCGCTTTCTTTATTTTAATTTCAATAAATATTCATCTCTTGATTATTATAATTGATGTGGGTGTTTTGGTAGTGTATATATCCTCCTTAAAATATGTGTCCCATAAATATAGAAAAATTTTAAAGGTTTCTAAAAAAGAATTTAAACTTTTAATTAAAAACAAACAGAAAAGTGAAAATTCATCAACATTTCAATTAATACTCTATTCATTTATAACTATTACGACTATTGTTATACTTATCATTTCGATGATTGGAATTCATCCATTAATTTTAATTATAATTATCAGTGTTTCCCTCTTATACATTTATCTCTACAGGGATATTGAAGAGGATGACACTTCTAAGATCTAAAAAGTAAATTATATATATTAGAAAATTGAAAAATCCTCTTTGTCTAAAATTCCCATCTAGATGATTCTCTCAAACTTTCTTTAATTTTTAGTATCAATCAAAGTCCCAATAATAGTTTCATTAACAAATTTTAAATTATTTATTATTGAAGATTCTAAAACAATTGTTTTTGATTCGAACATCTTTAAAAAATATAATATAATTTCTCATTTTAATTTCTAATAACGAAATAATGTTCTTGTAGATCAAAATTAGCTTTAATTACATTTACTTGACTTTCAAAGATAATAGATAGTTAAATTTTATTTTTCATTTTAAATAAATTTAGTCGGAAGTTTCTGAAATTGTTCCATTTCTGAATGTCCAAACGAAAGATTTTTAAAACCTTGTAAAACGGAATAAGAAATCGACAATTTTTCCTAATTCTTTATAATTTTTAATTCTTTATTATTTTATTATCTTTTTCAAGGAGCATAAATGTCTGATAAGAACGGAGAAAAACGGTTTATTTTAGGGTGTAGTGGCAAACAGTACAATTAATAATACTAATGTTAGGTTTTTCTTACGGAAGATTTAAATATGAGTGGTGGCAAAAAAATAATATTTTTTAATTAGACGCCATAAGATCATATTATAAAAATTAACTTTGAAATTCAAGATTTAAAAAAATTTTTGAATAGAAATTTTCAGTTAAATAAATTCTTCATGAAAACGCTAACCAAGTAATTAGCTTGAGTGTGTAATCAAAAATCACATTTTTTTATTTCAAAGAATATTAAAGTTTAATTCACAAATACAAGGGATATTTATAAATAATTTATTTGCAATCAAAAATAAAATATATTATAATCATTTTATAAGATATTATGGTAATTATTCTTCTTCAATTTACTCTATTACTATTATCAATAGTCATATTTTTTACTTTCGCTTTATCAATCACCATTCTATTTTTCCCAAAAATAATTATTAAGGTTATAAGAGAAAAAGGTTTTTTTTATACATTTTTCCTTGTAATTGCTATCGGATTTACGGGGAATGCCTTTTTAGGCTACATTTTGGATTTAATGAGAGCTCTTTATTGGTATTATCACTTTGGAATAACTATATTGCTTATTATCATTGTTTTCTGGAAGAGAAGTTACGTATTAAACTTTTTATTAGAGAGATTAAATGATGTATTTAAAAATGTTTTCACAAGAAAGTATTGGAATCGAAATACATTCAGCAAAATTATGATTATAAGTCCAATTTTAATAATTTTATATTTCAATTTATTTTTATATCCAATATTACGTTATTCTCTTCCTCTTACTGATCCCTATTATACTATGTTCATAGACCAATATATAATTAGCAATCATTATCTATATGATCCAATCTTTCCGCATTTCTATCCTTATGGAATTTATTATAATATTTTCTTTTTTTCAAGTTATTGCCCATTTAACTTATTTTGGATTATGAAATTTTTTGGACCAGTAGTAAATTCTTTAACAATCATTTTTTTTGGTCTATTTATTTCTGATATTACTAAGAGCTTTTTAGCGGGGATAGGGAGTATATTAGTATGGTTAAGCTCCTATTTAATTTCTACATTTGGCGTGTTAACTGTAGCTTCATGTTTTGGTATGTATTTAGCAATTGCTTCATTTTCTATTTTTTTTCTCCATCTCTCCGAACCAAAAGATAAGTATGATGATAAAAACTCTATAATTTTTTGTTCTGGATTCTTACTAGGAGGAGGATTTCTATATCATAGTATTGTTGGAGGTCTTTTCCCCATTTTTGGGTATATATTTTACTTTTTATATGAAATTGTAAAAAAAAGAAAGATATATAACACACTTAAGTTTTTCGCAGCGCTAATTATAACAGCTCTTCCATATATTATTTTATTTAGAAATTTCACATTTCTATTTAAATTTCTTGATATAATTAATAATAATGGAGATCTCACCATTTCGGTTCCAAGTAATTTTTTGTTATCATTAATTTTTATAGACTTTAACTGGGATTTACGTCTTGGGCTCAATTTAATTGATATATGGGGTCCAGCATCAATTTTCTTTCTAATCTCAATCTTATCATTTTATTTAATAAAAGATTATTCTAAGCAATTTATTTTCTTTTTTGGGCTAACTTTCATCACAACTTTTTGGATTTTCAATCCTCTTATAATAAACTCAGTTCCACTTCGTGACTTTTTAGATAGTATATATCTATCCGCTCGAGGAAATTATTATATGGTAATCGTTATCAGCTTTTTTACAGGAATAGCAGTAAAATCAATTAATTCTGTTTTTAAGAAATTTTTAAAATACAAACGGACAAGAAATAAAGAACTTAGAATAATTATTAAACTAATACCTACATTTCTAATTATAACTTTACTTATTAATCAAACTCATATCTCTTATTCGAGAAGCCTTTCATTTAAGGATATACCCGGCTCTCATTGGTATAATCCAATAGATGATGGATACTCTGAATGTTTAAATTGGTTAAATATTAATGCACCGAGAAGTAGTTCAGTAATTATTCCTAATATTGATTATTGGAAATTTTTTGATCCAATCCGAATCTATAGATATCATCAAGCAATGGCTCCTTATATCAATTTTAACGAAAATAGTTTCTTATATCAATATTTAGATCTTGAAGAAGCAAATAAAACATTAACTAACTTATGGATAAAAGCTTCAGCTGGAGATAGCATCACAGAATTTAGTTCAAGCAAAGGTTGGTTCGACTATTTTCCGGAATATTATAAATTAAATAAAAAGCATTTTGTTTCCGAATGGGAGAACCAATCTAATGTTGTACACCTTGAAAAAAGTGGTGGTTCAGGATATATTTTCTATGACTCATCTATCAGCTCTTTAGAACTTAAGATATATTTTCCTAACTCTACTTCGGGTTTAGTTTATATAACTTTTGTTGGTAATGATTATAGCAATGGATTTAGATTCAATATTGAATCAGATGAGGTTTATTTACATGCAAGATATAACAGTTCCTTTATTTTTACAGGTATTTCTTTTTCTACTAATGAATGGATTCATATTAAAATAACATCGTTACCGTTATCAATTTTTATGAATTCTACCGAGATATGGAAAAATGAAACAACATGTTTTCTGATTAATAAAGTATTAATTGGACTTACAGATTATTCATTCTATATTAATGATCTTTTGATCCCCACTGAAAGTTTACTGAAATTACAAGATGAAGTTATTAACGATTTAAATAATACTAATTTTATTATTTGTTTTTATGATTTGGCTGAATTTTTAGAATATTTTTATAAGATTAAATCGCTTTTAGATATATTTATTTCAAGAAATAAAAAATTTTCTATACTAAAAGTTAACTATTGATAAATTAGTAATTATTCAATTTGATAAAGTGTTACTCTAATTATAGTAATGGTTAATTTTGATTTCAAAGAGAAGTTCATTATCTATGCTTAATATCATGAAGAAGTAAGGAAAGAATATGAAGAACTAGAAACCCAAATTTTTTGAATTCAAACCTTTTTTAAATCTTAATAACCTTTAAACTTATAAGGTAAACTTGTTGTATTATTTATAATTACTCAAATAGTAGAGAAGGTTTAAACCAAAAATTAAATAGATGCTCGGAAAGTAAATTGCCGTCTAAAAAAAAGTTGATAATATTTTCTACTACAATATCAAATTTAAAAACACGTTCGGATGGCTGTTCAGTAAATGATTTCAAGCTAATATTAGCCTTGAAAAGGAATTTCAATGTCATACCGCTTTTTAGAAATTATAACCCAAAAAATTCCTTATTAAGAAATCTTATTGCAATAATTATTGGGAATTTAAAAATCTTAAAATTCTCAATTATACCACGGCAAGTATTTATTCTTCGTGGTTTAGGTGTTAATATTTTACCTTGTTTATTAAAAAAAATAATGAAACATACAATTATTCTATCTCTTGGTTGTACACCCGTTTTTGATGTAGAATATCGAGCTTTTAAACGAAATGTTGGATTTAACCAAAATATTAGTAACCTACGATTATTAAAAGGACGTATGATTCAATATTACCTTTTTAGAAAAGCCAATAAATTCATTGTAGAGAATAAACTTGCTAAGAAAATTTTAAAATTGTATATTGAGGATAGTTCGAAAGTTTATATCATACCTTATTATGTAAATCATTATTTTCTCAAAGGGTCAAATCCTCAGTATAATCCAAATTCAGAAGAAACTTTTAAATTGGGATATACTGGTCGATTTGCATCTTACGATAATTTATTCCCTATCATTGAAGCAATTAAAAAAATTAATAAAAATTCATTAAAAGTTAAAATGATTTTTATTGGAGATGGTTTAACTCGTAATGAAATTGAGAAAAGAGTAATTAGTGAAAATTTAATTAATTCTTTTGAATTTCGAGGCAATTTAAAACATAGACAATTAGCAAAAAGTTTGAATGAATTTCATTGTTTAATGTTGCCAATGATTACTAAGATAGGTCCCTCTACAATAGCTATTAAAATATTGGAGGGTGTAATGAATAAGAAAATAATAATTACAACTAAAAGTGGTTATAATAAGTCTCTTTTTCCTAGTGGTTATGATCTAATATTAGCAAAATTAACGGTAAAAGAATTAATAAAAGCGATTAAAAAGGTAATGATAAATTACGAAAAATACATAAAAATGATGGGAGACAATCAAAAATGTCTATTGAATGATAGATCTTTTATGGGAATACAAAATCTTCTAAAATCAGTAATTGAAGACGGTTAACTGTTTTTAAAAATCGATTAAATTATAGGAATTTAAATAATTTACTTTTAAGAAAGTTTGTTAACATAATCGAGTTGCTTTAATTTAGAATTATTTACTATTCTAGAGACGATGAAATTAATACAATTAAGAATTTATTTTTATATGACCCAATTTTGTTAAATAGAGTATTAATAAAATTGGAATTAAGATAATCTTTTTTTTAGGATAGAATTAAATATTTTTACAACATTATCAAATGAATATTGTTCCTTAATAGTATTATATGCATTAAATGATATTTGGTTTAAGTCACTTGATTTAGCTCTTAAAATTCCGTAATATATAGATTTTGGAGAATTATCATCTATTATAAAACCGTTATTATTATCAATGATAACATCTGGTATTCCTCCAACGGGAGTGGAAATTACACAACAACCACAAGCCATTGCTTCTAAGATTACGTTTGGAATTCCTTCTGAAATACTAGGAAGTACAAAATATTTTATTTTGGTTAAGAATTTCGGAATGTTATTCCGATTAATCCATCCCTGAAAAATTACTTTATCTCTAAATCCTTGATCAACTGCATATTTCATTAATTTTTTCATGAAATTATGATCTCCAACTCCGCCAATATGTAAAGTAAAATCACTTTTGTTTTGAAGCATTTTAAAGGCAATTATAAGATTCTGTACACCTTTTGCTGATGAAATTTCCCCAAGAAAGCCTATTGTTTCTTCTTTTTCAGATATTTTTACAAAATTTATCTCTGAATCTGAAATGTAACTTTGACAAAAAAAATCTATTTTATTTTCAAAATAAAATAATTTTCTTTCTTGAATTATTCGTGGAGTATATGCAAGAATTTTGTTTGAAATTAAAAAATTCAATTTAGATAATATTTCTTCAATAAAAAATAAAGGATCTCTTTTAAAAGCGCTCCCTTTAGAAGGAAATCCAGCAAGTAGGAAAATGGTTTCTTTCCGATAAATTTTAGTTATAATATGGGGCAATAATAACCCTTCACCTCCAATGAAAAATATACAGGTATGAAAATCATTTTTAGACTTAATTATTGCCCAAGAAATCATTATTTGAGTCTTTAAAAAGGATTTTATCCTCCCTAATAGAGATTTTTTGGGTTTATGAGATAACTTAAAGTGTTGAATACTACAAAAAGTATTTTCATAGAAATTTTCATCTAAATTTCCTCCAATGAAAGATATTTGTTTTCCTGCTTTCTTTAATACTTCCAATAACTGATAAATTGGCTTTGCTGCACTTTTTATTACGGGATATGGAAAAGAAATTACACAAATCCCATTTTTCCTTTTTTTATTATTCATACTACTTCACTTAATACTCTAAAAAAATTTGGAATTTGAAATATCTCTCTCGTTTGTAGTACTATAACAAAACTGATAATTATTATTAATCCTCGTTATCCAATTAATTAAGAGAAATTTGAATTTTATTTAAATCTATGATATATAAATATAATAGGGATAATCCATGGATATTTATATTTTTGTTCATTGATATCCGAACCGATCTATTTATAAAATTAATTTAGATTCTTCTGATAAATTGTTCAAAAATTTTCTTCAATTTACGAATTTAATATTATATTTAAATATTTATAAAAATAAAAGATAAATATGAAAATAGGTTTTTTTACTCCATATTTCTTTCCTGCGTGGAGATTTGGAGGCCCAGTTAGAAATACTTATGAATTGGGTAAACGATTAGTTGAAAGAGGTCATCAAGTTAAAATTTATACTACTGATTTATCTAATTATCCTAATCAGAGAATAAAAGTGAGAAAAATTTTAAAAGAAGGGATGGACATCTATTATTTTAAGAATTTAAGTAATAGACTTGCGTCATATTATAATGTTTTCTTGCCTTTTGAAATGAGAAATTACTTAATGTCTGAAATAAAGGACTTAGATATAATTCATCTTCAAGATATTTATACAATTATAACTTTCTGGTTATATAGAAGAATTAAAAAGCTTAATAAACCACTTTTTGTTACAACGCGAGGTGTTCTTTCTTACCAATCTCAAAAAAAGCATAAATTAGTCAAAAAAATATTGAATAGGTTCATGTTTAAATTTTTAAAATCAGCTAACAAAATTTTTGTGCAAACCAAAAATGAAAAAAAAGATTGTCAAAATTTTGGTTTATTTAATACTGTGGTATTAAATAATGGAATAGATGTAAGTGAATTTTATAATCTTCCTGAAAAATCAGTATTTAGAAAAAAGTTTAATTTATCTATGAAAGATATCATAATTCTTTACTTAGGACGAATTAATAAGGTTAAAGGACTAAATTTTTTGGTTGAAGCATTTTCAGAATTAACTAAAAATAGAAAAGTTAAATTAGTTTTAATTGGTCCAGATGATAATTATCTTAAAAGTTTACAAAAAATTATTAGAAAATACGAATTAACTCCTAATATCTTAATTATAAATGGTTTATATGGGCGAGAAAAACTAGAAGCGTATTCTTCAGCTGATATATTCTGTTTACCTTCAATTTATGATTGTTCTCCTAATAGTATGCTAGAAGCATGTGCTTCTGGATTACCTATTATCACAACCTATGCAAATGGTCTCTTCGATATTGTTAAAAATGGTGCGGGAATAGTAATAAACTCCCAAAATACAATAGAACTAATCAAAGCATTAATTACTTTAAACAATAATCCAAGACTTAGAAAAAAGTGTGGCAACTATGGAAGAGAAATAGTTTTATGCGAGCATAATTGGAATAAAATTATAGATTTACTTGAATCAATATATTATAAAAGTTTGAAATAAGCTAAAATTAGATTTTCTGAATCCAATCATTCCACCATATATAAAAGATAAATAATCGAATTTTGTAATTTATTAAAAACTCGTTTTTAATATTTTTATTTAAGATATTCTTTCTATAAAAAACCGTAAACTCTGGTACAATATCATCAAGTTTAATTAAGAATTCATTTAATTGGATATCATAATCAGTTTTGAGGAGCCATCTAATCAATGGAGGGGTAAATCCATATTTTCCTTTTCGTTTTACTGTCTTTTTCGGAACAAGTTCTTTTATCATTTTCCGCATTAATATTTTCGTGTTGATAACATTTTGTTTTAATTTAGTTGGAATTATTTGTGAAAATTCGAAAAATCTATGATCAAGATATGGAGAACGTATTTCAAGACCATAGTACATAGATGCTCGATCAATTTTTACCAAATATTGATCTGGTAAAGTATTAAACAAAATGTCGTAAATTCGTAAAGCTTCACCCAACCTAAAACTACCTTTTCTAAGGGAATATTTTAGTTTATTTCGAGTCCATTCTTTAAATACCTTTGGGGCAAATCTATTTTCATAAAAATTTATGAAAAAATTTTCCTTTTTATGTAAAGATACACTTAATAATTTTCTAAATCTGTCTAAATCTTCATATCTAAAAATTCTATTGAGTATACGAGTAAAAAACACTCCAAGTTTGATTAGGTTCTTCGGAAATTTGTATAAAATGTCTAACATACTCCCTGCTTGATATATAGGATACCCTCCAAATATTTCATCACCCCCATCCCCACTTAAAGCAACTTTAACATATTTTTTTGTAAATTTAGATAAAAAAATTGTGGGAAAACTTGCATAGTCTGCAAATGGCTCATCATATATTTTTGAGTATATGTTGAGTAATTCTATAAAATTTTCTCTTTTAAAATAAGAATGGTGATGCTTGGTTTTAAAGAAATCAACCGCAAGATTGATATAATTTGTCTCGTCTGTTTTTCCTTTAAACCCTATAGAAAATGTGTCTATATTACTTAAAGATTTAATTTCCTTTAACCCACCTAGGACAGAACACGAATCCAAGCCGCCACTAAGAAAAATACCAAGTGGAACATCAGATCTTAATCTTAATTTTAAAGAATCTTTAAATATATTTTTACCCCTATCAATTAAATATGATTTATTATCATATGGATTAAAATTAGGAAGATCCCAATATCTCCAAATCCTCTTAATATCTTGATTCTTTAAATCAAATATTAGATTGTGGCTCGCACTCAATTTTTTAATATCTTCATAAATAGTATATGGCGCAGGAATGAACCCCATAGCAAAATAAAGCTCCAGAGCTGTTTTACTGATTTTTTTAGATATATTAAAAATTTTTTGATGTAATAAAATTGATTTTAAATCTGAGCTGAAAATGAAATCTTTATTTTTAAAGTAATAAAAAAAAGGTTTTTGACCTAATCTATCTCTTGAACAAAATAAAATTTTATTTCGCTTATCATGAATGCAAAAAGCCCACATTCCAATAAATTTGTTTACACATTGAAAACCCCATTTGAGATAAGACTTTAAAACTACTTCAGTGTCAGATCTTGTCTCAAAGAGAAAATCATGCAATTTTTCTCTTAACTCAAGAAAATTGTAAACTTCTCCATTAAAGATGATTATTATATCAGATTCATTTAGGTTTTCGTAATCATAAATAAGCCTCATTTTATTATTTTTATGTATTTTTAATCCCATTGGTTGGTTTCCTTTTTTGCTTAAATCAAGTATTGAAAGTCTGACATGTCCTAAAGAAATATTATTATCTACATAAATTCCTTTACTATCAGGTCCACGATAAGCTATCTCTTTGTTCATAAGATTTATTAATTTAATATCTCGCCAATTAAATCCTGATATTCCACACATTTTAGCTGTTTTTTTTCTAAATGTAAAAAAGGGTAATTTTAATCGAATTTACTTCATTTTTCAAAATTATATATGTGAAAGTATCATAGAATATAAATACAAACAAATTTAAACACCATTTTCATTTAACAGATGTTTTTGATATATCACACACCATTTTCTTAAGAAAAATGAATTACTGTATATAATACAGTGAAATTAATGTTTTTATTAAACCAGTGCCGAAAAGGATGTGAGTTTTTTGAAAAACTCACTAAAAAATAATTAATTTGTTATTTTCTCTCTTTTTTATGTTTTATTATGAATAGGAGCGTCTTTAAGCTAAATTCATTTTTGAAAGTAAAAAAGAATTGAAAGAATCAATTATTTAAAATTCAGGTTTTTTTCAATTTTACAATAAATTCCATATTAATATAATTGCTTCTTTTCTTTAACCAAATCGAACATTATTTTTTTCAAATCTTTCAAAATGTTTGGCCACATATAGTGCTTCT
>JAHLWJ010000485.1 GCA_019057975.1 Promethearchaeota archaeon
TCTGAAATAACTTGATAATAATATTACTTTTAATTTGAAAAACAATTATTATTCCTAAATGAAACTCAAAAAGATCCTAAAGTAGCTTAAAAAATGGAGAGTCTTAATGGTTGAGAGTAAATTAATGACCTTAGAAGAAGCAGTTTCAACTTATGTAAATGATGGAGATATTGTCGGGATTGGAGGACTTTCTTTTTGGAGAAAGGCAACCAGTGCCTGTCGAGAGATAATTAGGCAGAATAAAAAAGATCTAACAATATGTACGTTTGTTGGTGGCTTAGAAGTAGATATGCTCATAGCTGCCGGGTGTGTTTCAGAAATGAGAAGTTGTTTTGTAGGGATGGAAATATTTGGTATGGCTCCACACTACAGAAAAGCTGTTGAATCCGGCTCTATAAAAATTTCTGAAGAAAGTGAAGCTACAATTGCTTTAGGATTAAAAGCATCATACTTGAAAGTACCATTCATGCCTTTAAAAGGTATTATAGGAACTGACATGCCGAAAGTAAGGAGTGATATTAAACAAATCGAAGACCCTCTTGGTTCAGGAACTCAGCTTATGGCTGTGCCTAAGATAGATTTAGATGTAGCTATTTTACATGTACCATATGCTGATGAGTATGGGAATGGAAATATAGCAGGAGCAGTATGGATGGATGCAGATATGGCAAAAACAGCAAAAAAAACAATTATTATCTGTGAAAAACTAGTGGAAACTGAAGACATTCGCTATTTACCAGGGAAAGCGCAATTACCTATGCAAACTACCACAGCTGTTGTGAAAATACCTTTTGGGGCACATCCAACCTCATGCTACCCTATTTATACATTTGATCCGCTTCACATTCAAAGCTATTTAAAAACAAATTTTGAAGAATATAAAAAAAAATTCATAACCAATAAAACTGCTGCTCAATATTTAGAAGAAGCAGGTGGAGTGCAAACTATTTTTAATATTCTATTGTAGGAGGGAAAGATAATGAGTGAATATTCGAAAAATTATACTATAGACGAATTAATGACAGTATTAATGGCGAGAGAAGTTAGAAATGATGATGTAATGATTGTCGGTGTAGCAACTCCCATGGTATGGGCAGCATTCACATTAGCAAAGGTAACTCATGCCCCCGATGCAATATATCATTACATTATGGGGAATACATTTGTATTAGAACCTCGACAAGTAAGCTTACTTTATCTTGAAATGAACACCGCTAGAGCCTATCGATTTCAGGATAGTTTGGAATGTACTTTAGAATCTCTTCCATCAGATAAACTAACTACTATTGAGTTCTTTAGACCCGCTCAATTAGATCAATATGGAAATAGTAATAATATATGCATAGGTGACTGGAACAAACCAAAAATTAGACTTCCTGGAGCAGCGGGTATCCTTGATTTTAGCATGTTTTACGCTCGTGGATCTTTTCTTTATACACCTCGCCATGATAAAAGAACATTTGTTCCAACTGAAAAACTTGATTTTATTTCTGGTGTTGGTTTTCCTGATGGTAAACATTCTGTATGTGGTGGTGCTGGTCCTCAATGTGTAATCACCAATTTAGCTTATTTAGATTTTGATGAAACAAGTAAAAAAATGAGATTAGCTTCTAATCATCCTGGAGTTGATGTTGAGAGTATTAAAGAATCAACTGGATTTGATCTTATTATTTCAAAAAACATAAAAGAAACAAAACCACCATCAATTAGAGAAATCAAATTATTACGAGAAAAAGTCGACCCACTAAGTATTAGAAAATTAGAAGCTCTTGCTGGGAAAGAACGTGAAGAATTGTTAAATGAAATTATCAAGAAAGAATTATCTATGGAAAATAGGTTCCCAAAATCAATTAATTAATAATTAATAGGAAAATAGATAATTTTCATTACATTTGAGCGATATAAATATATGAAATTAGTGAATAAACTTGAATTGATTTATATTCCAACAACTTACTGGAATGAACCATCAAGTAGGTTTGAATTGATTTCTGAAGGAAAACAACTGCCTCAAAATACAAGCTTTTTTCTTTTGTGGATTCCTTCAAATCAATCAGAGAAAAATCTCACTCAGCATATAAAACTAATATTTCCAAGTATTCCGATAAATAAGCTTTTAACCTGTAAAATTAACCTTACAATTCCTTATCATTTATCAAAGACAAAAAATAATGAAATTTTATCACAAAAATCTTTTAAAGTTGTATCGCACATCGGAAAAATTATACCTATTATACCTGCAACAAGATTACTTTATCAATTGGAGATAATCCAAAATCCCGATCGAAGTAGAATACATTATAGTAATTCTATTAGAACATGGGCTCTTCTAACAAAATTAGTTTTTGAATTATTAAATAAAGGTCAATTTTTACCTAGGTTAGAACCAACTACAGAAAAGTTATATAATAGTCAATGGCACTTAATTTTAAAATCTCAACATGATATTTATCGTTTTAAATCTATTTGGAATCATAGTTCTTGGTCAGCTTTTTGCCTTCCTATAAACATTTTTCATGAAGAAGGAGTAATTAAAACAAATGGTCTTTGGCATCCATCTTATATTTTTTCAATCTTTATGGATAGTATAGGAGATTCTTTAATACGTTCTACATTAGATAAAGGTAAATTTCAAACTTTTGAAGAATTTTATAGCACTGAAATAAAAAAGGAAGCGGATCCAGATTTTAAATTAAGTTGGGATTATAAATTTCTTAAAGCACTTATCAAAAAAGATTCTAGTTTTAAAGTTAATGAATTTTATGAAACAATACTACCTACCTTAATTAAGAATTGGACTCAATCTGCTCATGGATTTCAATTAAAATATGATTTTGCCTTAAATCTAGAATTGAAATATCCAAAAAAACTAGATGATGATTGGCCATTAATATTTTCCCTTACATTACGAGATGGTACTAAAAATATTCCTTTAAATGAACTTTGGGAAGGTGATACACTAAAAAAAGAAGGAATTTCTAAAATTTTAGAAAATAATGAGCATTATTTAGAAATAATTTTAAGAGCTTTTGGTGCAGCGTCAAAGATATTTTCACCAATTAAGAGAGCTTTTATAGAAGAAATTCAGAATGAAATCAGACTTACCTCGAGCGAAGTAATGGATTTTTTAAAATATCCAAAAGATTTATTAATTCAAAGTGGATTTAATGTTATTTTACCTGAAGTATTTACAATAGGAGGAAAACAACGATTAACTGCAAGGTTAATTATTCGTTCGAAAGATGATAAAAAGAAAATAAGAGGAATATCTAGTGGTTTAACATCAATATTTGATATCAATTCGATACTAGAATCTAAATGGGATGCCAGAATTGAAGGACAAAAAATAACAGAAGAGGAATTTAATAACTTAATTGATTCTAACGAACCATTAATCAATTTAAGAGGAAAATGGATATTAGTTGATCAACGCGATGTTGAAGATTTGAGGAATATTAAAGAATTTGGCATGCAAACTTATTTGGATGCATTAAAACTGGGATTAACAGGAAAAGTTCAACTACAAGAAAATGGTAGTAAGTATGATGTAATCGTTGAAGGAGAATTAAGTGAAATTATCAAAAGAATACAATCAGTAGATTCTTTTGAAGAAATTGCTTGTCCTTCATCTTTCAATGGTAAACTGCGTCAATATCAACAGGTAGCCCTTAAATGGATGGGAAATATGACAAAACTCAACTTTGGATTGTGTTTAGCTGATGATATGGGACT
>JAHLWJ010000095.1 GCA_019057975.1 Promethearchaeota archaeon
AATTGGAAGAGGAAGACAAAAAAGTAGAGGAATTTGATAAGTTTATCGATAAATTGTTGTTAACCGAAGGATTTTTTGAAGGGACGGATAAGGACAAGGAATAATAATCAAAAGATAGAATTTGACTCATAAGTCTAAGAATTTTATTAATATTTGCATTTTTAGACAGTTTCTGTAGTTAAGAATTTTTGTTTGTCTGTTAAACATTATTTTGATAATTCTTAATATAAATAGGATAAGATATTATTATTTATATTGAACAAATTGTGTCAACAATTGGCAAAAATTAATATACCTATATATTTAAATTCCAAATTATTAGCAAAAGATAAAAATTAAAACCCATACATATAAATCGTTGAATAAAATGACAGTAGAAAAAGATGATTTGAGAATAATTGGAGTAAAAGTAGAAGATTTATTTAATACAAAAAATTATGATATTAACTTTAATGAAGATCCAAGTGTTACTATAATCTATGGATTAAATGGAACAGGAAAGACAACAATTCTCAGAATGATTCATAATATTCTATCATTAAATTTCATTAGTTTGGAAAAAAATAATTTTAAATCTTTTATTCTTAAATTAAAAAATGGTTCTTTCATTGAATATAAAAAAGGCGATAAACCAGAAAAATCTGAAGTTATTCTATTTTTTAAAGGCTCTAAAAGAAAAGTGAAACCTTTTGATTTACAAATAAAAAAAATTTCAAAGAGTTATAAAAAGAAACCTTTTGATTATATATCTTTCTATAATTATTTAACACACACTAATTTATCAGAAAAATTTATTGAATTATTTGAAAACAACAGTTTAGATGAAATCTACGACTCGATATTTGAATTAAGGAAAACTAATAAAGAATATTACATATATACAAAAGAACTTAGCCCAATTGAAGTATATGATCTCTTTGAACTATTTTTTGGAAAAAAAAAGATTCCAATATCTCAATGGTTTTATGATGTTATAAAATTCAATCCATTATTGTATATTGAATCTGAAAGATTGGTTCAATATAAAAAATTTGATAAAAGAAGGGGTATTAGATATTCCATCGAGTCGGACGAACTTGAGCCTGAAAGAGTAATCTCCATTTTTTCAAGACAATTACAAGAAATAAAAGATGAATATATTGGAAATTATAATGAGATTTCCCAAACTCTGAATAGAACTTTTCCTAAACGTGTTGTTGATATTTTAAAAACCGAAGAATTTCCAACAAGTTCTGTGCTTGAAGAACAAATAGAAGAAATTAGACAGCTGGAAGATGAATTAATTTCATTTGGTTTAGTAACTAAAAAGGAAAAAGAGATCGCTGAAATTAATAAAGAAAATCTTGAGATTTCTGAGATCGCCAAGTCTATATCACTATGGGTGGATGATACAAATAAAAAACATTTACAATTTAAAGACTTATTGAACAAACTTAGATTATTTAGAGATGTGGTAAATGATCATTTAAATGAAAAGGATATAATGTTTGATAGTAATGACGGCTTTTATTTTTTCACAAACTTAGACGAAAAATTATCTAGTGATAAATTATCATCAGGGGAACAACACATCGTTGTACTATCCTATAACTTAATTTTTAAAGCAGAGAAAAATGCATTAGTCCTAATAGATGAACCCGAAATATCACTTCATTCAATCTGGCAAAATAATTTTGTCGATGATATTATTAAAATGGGAAAAGAAAAATCATTATATTTTTTAATAGCAACTCATTCGTCAGAAATAATCAATGGTCGTTTTGGGCTTATTAGAAGGCTAGAAAAAATTGAATCTTTTTGAGATTAAAAGAGAAATGATAAGATTGAGCGCTAAAGCATTTGCTACATCAATTTATACGCAATATCAAGAGACTAGAGGAAGTAAAACCTATTTAATTGTTGAAGGGGAAGCTGATTTAAATCTCTGGAATGACAATTTCAAGCACAAAGATGTAATTATTAAGGTTTCTGGTGATAAGAAAAGATCTATTGAAGCTTTAAAAATATTATATAGAGAATTATCCGGTCAATTTTCTGTAATAGGTATTGTTGCTATAGTAGATGCAGATTTTGATTATATAAATAAGAAATTTTATACTCATAAATCATTATTTCGAACAGATTATCACGATATTAATATTATGATGTTAAAATCAAAAGTTTTTATTAAATTTTATAATCGCCATTGTACTGAAAAAGAACGAATAAAACATCACTTACAAAAAAAATATAAAACAAATATTAAGGATGAAGAAATTACCAATAAATTATGTGAATACATACTAGATAATACTAAAACTATCGGTATTTTAAGATGGATAAATGATTTGAAGAATTTTAATTTATTATTTAAAACACTAAATTATTACAATATAATTAAAAACAATTCACTTGAAATTGATATTAATAGATTAATTAATCATTTTAGAACGACTAATGAAAAAACTTCTCATTTTAGAAAAAGGCTTAGAAATGAATTAGAAAAAGAACTTAAATCCTTCGATAAGAATTTAATTTGCCAAATTTGTCAGGGGCATGATGCTTTTTCTATATTGGCAGTTGGAATAAATACTTTTTTATCAAAAAGAAAAAATGGCTGCAGGATGCCAAGTTTAGATATACATAAATTCTTTGAGGTTGCTTTTGGATTAAATTATTTGAAAGAATATGAATTATATAAAAAATTGCGAAAATGGGAAATAGATAATAATCCACATAAAATATTTCGGATTTGAATTAAGAAGTTATAATCGATAAAAAACATTGTAAAACATTTAATTAAATAAAATCTTCGCTCCTATCTTAGAATACTATATTAAAGTTTTTTAACCTAATTAGAGGATACAGATAATGAATTTAAAGAACTTGAGAAATTTATTTAGAAGAATTAATTAAGAAATTAGCCAATTATAAAAAAATAAGTAACGATGGGGATAAATGTTAAGAGAACAGATAACAGCGTAAATAACTTCGGAACTTTTTCTACGGAAATCAAGGGTTTATTTTTAAATAAAACGGCTAATTGAAGATAATATTGTTTTTCGCTTGGTTTTAAATCAGAGTGGATTTTATAGAATAATAGTTGTTGAAAGACTTCTTTTAAGTTTTTATTGCGTTTATAATTTTTAATAAAATCATAAGTATTTGGAATTAAAATTATTGAAACACTGGAATAATAAAATATATCAGATAGCGAAAAGTTCGCGTTGTAAAAACCAGTAAACATGATAAGGGCAATTTGCCCTGTAATTATCGTAAATTCGGAAGCGTCTAAAGTGTTAAAGAAGTCCAGAAGCGGAAAATCGTACCGAATCAATATATTCTGGGGATTTTTACGGAATTTTTTAAATTTGTTTATGCCATATATTATAGAATAAACGCAAAAGGCAATTAACCAAAACATAAAAGATATTATAATAAAATTAGCTTCTACTTTGTTAATTTCAGCAAGTATAATTCTAACCAAAATCAAAATGTTTAGTATTGGAATTATTAACCAAAATCTATCTATTAAACGAAAGATAATGTTTGTAATTTTGACAACTTTTGATTTTTTGGATCTATAAACGATTTTATCAAAATCTTCAATTTTAAACCAAAATCCTCTTCCTGTCATAGTATTCCACGGAGGCGTTATAAAAAAAGAAAAATAATAGTTGCTTTCGAAATAGTAATTACTATCGTCCAATTTTGAAAAAATATATTCCTTAGAAACAATTCGTACTGGAATTGAGCCTAAATTATCTTTTAAGGGAGGAATCTGGGTTAGTAAGTCTTTTATTTCTTGAAAAGAAGCATCAATCATTTGTTGTTTTCCTAGCTCATACTTTTTAGTTTCAACGTTAAAATTTTCCACTAAAATTTCAAAAGTCTCGACTTTATCGCTATTGGATTTTGGATTATCTATCTTTTACTTCACTTCAAAAATTTTCTTTTTTGGATTCAATAATAAACCCCTGTGAAATACATGGCGATTTACATATTTAAATCAATCACATCTTCGATCATATCGTTTATGAAATAGTTGAAATTTATTAAAAACAAAATTAGAAAAGTAAGATAAAGAAGTTGAAGAATTTGAAAAAATTAACAGAGAACTTACAAAGGAATATACAGT
Source organism: Promethearchaeota archaeon (assembly GCA_019057975.1). Next base: position 4,118 of record JAHLWJ010000095.1, read on the forward strand.
TAAAGAGAAGATCTTATCATTTTTTCTTTAAGGGTTAAATAAAATATTAGGGATGATTGCTAATATTAAGGTTAAAAAACCGATAATTCTAGAGATAAGTCCAAAAGCAATTTTTTTACTATTTTCTATATCATTAACAATCTTAAGATTCAATTCCTGCTCTTCTTTTTGGACATTTAAATTTTGAAGTAAAGTATAGGAAAATGCTAATAAATTTTTCTTGATTTTGGAATTAGAAACTAATAATTTAACTGATATTGCTAAATAATGAATTGCAATAATACTTCCGAGTACAAAAAATACAAAAAAGATAATAAGTTTATCTTCAATTAAATAGAGACTTGTATGAACGAAGTATAGATAATAGAGTAAGAAAAAATAAAATAATTGTCCTGTAAAAAGAAAGAAATGATTAAGTTCATTTTTTTTAAGGATATAATTGGAAGGTTTAGAATATTTCAATGGAATTTTGTAATTATACATAATTGGTTTAGATACAAAGTCATAAAAAAAATACGAAAATCCGCCTATTGAAACTAAAAATAACCATAATAAAAAAAAAATTATGGCTATTGTACCAAAATCTTGTCCAATAAATATAAAAATGGTTTGACTATTAAAAGAAAAAAAATAACACCATAGAACAAAAAGAAAACTAACATATAGAGATGATTTAAGATATTCTACCCTCTTGGGTTTCTTACTATCAAAAATTTTATTAAGTTCATTTAATTCATATTCTTTTTTAGAAAACCTAATATTGTAAGGAAAAATCCTATTATATTCATAAGTAAAAAGATTTTCGTCCTTTTTTTCAATTATTAAGTCTTGAGTTATGATTTGGATAGGAACAGCGAATTTTTCACTATTAAAAGGTAATTCTTTAAGCAAATCAACTAACTTTTGATAATTAAAAGTATCAATTTCTTGTTTTCCTAAAAAGTACTTATTATTAATTCTGTCGTAATTTTTGATTAATATTTCAAATAATTCTTCCATATATACTCCCCATTAAACGATCTTTCAAATTTTTTGACGACTTACAATAATAAATAAAAAATAAACTATTTAAAAGTTATTACAATTAAATTGGTTGATCTAATTCGCAAGAAATATGAAAAATAGCGAATAATATAGTAGATTAAGATTCACAAAATTCCTTTAATGTAAACAGATACTTAAAATTAGTTTTATTAACATTTTTTTTCATATCTCTAAGTATTTTATCATTTGTTTTTTGTGTTTCTGATCCTACTCTTAAAGGGAATGAAAAACTTTGATCCTGTTTTTTTACTCTAATAAAATCTTTTGTTTGAGGAATAAATATAAAAAAACAGTTACGAAAGTCATCGTTTTTATCCTTTAATGGGATGTCTCTTAAAAAAATCGAAGTTTTGCTAATATTTGTTAATCGATCAATAGTTCTTAAAATGGATTTCTTTCTTTCTTCTATCTTTTCAATCCCTATTATTTTTCTAGGTTTTTTATCAGAAATACCAATTATTACCAAACCGCCTTTTGCATTTGCGAATGCCGAAACAATTTCACAGAATTTTACTTGCTTTTCCTCTTTATTCGAACAATCTGGATGCCACCATTCAAGAAATTCCTTAAAGTCCCAAAAATGATCTTCATCTCTATCGATTGCTTTTTCAACAAATTTTACCCATAAAGAATCATTATAAATTATGTTCTGTTCACTTTCATATTCATCCAACACAGAATCTATATCTTTGTAAATTTCAGAAAAATCTTCCCTTGGAATTTTATATGCTATAGATTCATTGTTCAATTTTTGTATTGAATAAACAGAACAGATTTCATCATTTTTAGATAAGAAATATCTTGAATGAGTAGTAACAAAAATTTGAATATTATCTGAAATGCTCAGAAATTTGTCTAAAATTTTTTTTTGAAGTCCGGGAAACATAAAAAGCTCTGGTTCTTCAATAAATAATATTGTGTCCGGTTTTATGTTTTTTAAAAATGCTAAAATAAATGAGAGATGCATAAAAGCAGATCCCATTCTACTTTTGGCAATTATCACATCGTGATTAGTTTCTAGCACGTAAACTTCTGTTCTCTTATCATGGTATCTTTGAGAAAGCGTTTTTAGAGTAGGAAAATAAATTCTAACTTCTTCATTTAATTCTTTCATCCAAGTCTTACCTATAGGGTCATTTTCTTGTTGAAAAATATATCTCTCAAAATTTCTGCCAACTTCATCTAAACCTTCATTAATAATGTCCTCGACAGAATCTGACCCATAGAAATGACGATCTGCTGAAATATGAGAAACTGAATCAATGAAATAATCGTAAAATTCTATAAAGATAAGATTAAGCATATCACAAGTTTTACAATAATCTTTAACATAAAGATTTCTTACCATTTGTTTTAAATTTATATCAGAGCGTTCTTTAGTTTGCATTTTTCCTAAAACTCCACCAAAAAATTCAGAAAAGCTAACAGAATTCGATTGTTGATTATTTAATAAAAATTTCACATTTAATTGACTTTCATTCTTAACCTCTGTTTGAAAAAAAGGAATAGGGCTTTCAAATCTTTTGTGAATTCCCGAAATTTCACTTATAAAAAGAGAATTTTTACTTTGATTAAATTTAAATGTAATTTGAATTGAATGAAGAAAACCTTCTTTTAATAGCCAGTTTATAGCAATTTCCTCTTTAGTCCACTCATTGCGTTTTAAATAGCCGTGATGAGCTTCATTTTGATTAAGGACTTGTTTTAGATAATTTGCTTGATACAATTGTTTGAAAATTTCAACCCTAAAACTATCTGAAAGCTTAAAAATTAAAGAAATTAAAGACAGACTATTTGTATCCTTATTGAACAATAAGTCAGAATGAAATTCATTTGAAAGATTAAAATTAAATTCTTTGCATAAAAACTTTAATAACCTAAATAAGTTTGATTTTCCGGCATTATTTTTGCCAATTAACACGTTATAATCTTTCAAATTCTCAAACTCTGCATCTTTATAGCTCAAAAAATTTTTAATTTTAATGTTAGATAATTTAAATTTCAAATATAGCACCTTAAAATAAAAAGACTTTAATATATAAAAGTAAAAAGTCCTCAAAAAATTAATGTATAAAGTGAAATAATATATTAATGCTGATTTAACGGAGATAAATTCTATTATGGATATAAAAACCAAAAAAGGACTGAAATTATTTGTAGATAACGCAGTCACGCGGAATGGGTGACATTAGAATCTTTTTTAGTTAAATTTTCAATTTCATTAATTTTTTTTAAAATTTCTAATCCTAAAGTTGTTAATGAATATTTCACACTTCTATGTTTATCCTGTTGAACTCGTCTTATCAAGATTCGCTTTTCTTCAAAATCTCTTAATCTGGAACTTGTTGTTCTTGGATTGCTGACTAATTTTTCAATTTCAGAGTAACTTTTTGAAGTATTATTAATAAACCTTAAGATGTCAATAGCCCATTTTTTATTTAAAATTGTGAATATGGACATAAGATATCATTAGATATAGCGAGTTATAATTATTAAATATTAACTATAAAAAAATATAGATAACTTTAAATAAATATAGTCATTTATAAATATAAGAAACTAATTGATAATATTTAAAAATTCCAGACTCTAACAAAACAAATAACAAATATAAGACACTCATAAAATTAATTTTTATAGCAAAATAATTCAAAAAGTAAGCAATAATGTATTAAGAGAAAATTAATTATTTATTTAATTTATGTTTCAATTAGATCTAAAGGTGAATAATAAAAGTGGACACTTCGCATACCATTTACTTTAAAAATTCTGCTGATATGAGTGAAATAGCCTCAAGTTCAATAGATTTAATAATAACTTCTCCACCTTATCCTATGATTGAAATGTGGGATTTATTATTTTCTTCGTTAAACAAGGATATAGGGCAAGCGCTTCAAGAGGGTGACGGTAATTTAGCTTTTAATTTAATGCATAATGAATTAGATAAAATATGGAATGAGACAGCACGTGTTTTAAAACAGGGTGGATTCGCATGTATTAATATAGGAGATGCAACACGTACTATTAATAAAAATTTTCAATTATTTCCAAATCATGTAAAAATAGCTAATTTTTTTCAAAATAATGGATTTACTGTTTTACCTTGTATTCTATGGAGAAAACCAAATAACAGTCCAACTAAGTTTTTAGGATCTGGGATGTTGCCACCACACGCTTTAGTTACTCTTGAACACGAATACATTCTACTTTTTAGAAAAGGAGAGAAAAAAAGAAAAATTGAACCGCTTTCAGAAGATAGATACAATAGCGCTTATTTCTGGGAAGAAAGGAACAAATGGTTTTCGGATATGTGGGTGGATATTAGAGGGACAACCCAGAATATGAATAATAGTAAAGAAAAAAAGAATAAATTAAGAGAAAGATCAGCGGCTTTTCCTCTAAAATTACCACATAGATTGATTAATATGTTTTCTATTTATGGAGACACAGTTTTAGATCCTTTTTGGGGAACAGGGACAACTACTCTAGGGGCAATGCTTTCTGCACGAAACTCAATAGGGTATGAACTTAATTCAGAATTTATCGAACCTTTCAAACGAAATCTTAAAGAAATTAAAAAGATCACTAGTTCTTTCAATAATACAAGAATAACCCAACATATAGAATTTATTAAAGGTTACATAAAAAGAGGTAAAGAAGTTAAATATAAGGCAAATAATTATAACTTCCCTGTTGTAACAAAACAAGAGATCGATGTTTTATTATATAACATTAAGAAATATAGCGAAGATGAGAATAAATATATAATTAATTATGAAAAATTTGAATTTGAACCAGAAGCTAAACTTGTTCAATCTCGACTGATACTATAGAGAAGATTTGAATTTATTAGATATAAAACTATTTAATTTAAATTATAAAATTCACTCTTTTTAAATAAATTTTACAAAGACCTATGTTTAAAATAATCTTTGTAAATTTTAATTAAGAGTATGAAGTATATGCCAAAAGAATGGATATTAAATAGTGGAATGAATCGCTTTCAGTTTAATTATAAACGCAATGTTGGTGCCGTTTCAGAGCAAATTAGAATATGCGCTCCAAAAAAAATAGAAGAGTGGAAAGATTATTATTTTAATAATGTGAAATCAAAGGAACATATTGAAGATTTAGGGAAAAAATTATATACTAAAATCACAGAAGTAATTTCAGCAGAAGTAGAAAGCATCACAGAGGTAGATTGTTCAGAATACATGTATAATATGGTAATAAACAGAACATTTGATGGATACATGACTGAAATCAAAATAATTTATGGTCAACTCGAAAAATTACTTGATATAAAGATAGAGCCTGCATCAGATGAATGGGATCGATCATATAATGTTGACTTCTTTATCAAAATTGCCGATAAATACATAGGTCTCCAAGTTAAACCTGCTGGAGAAGTACACCATATTCCTCAAATTTTTAAAGAACATAAAATACAAGCTAAAACGCATAAAGAATTTACAAAAAAATTTGGTGGGAAAGTATTTTACATCTTTTCAATTAAAGAAAATAATAAGAAAGTGATACATAATGAAGATGTAGTAGTTGCTAACATACGAAGAGAAATTGAAAGATTGAGAAAAGATTAATTTAACGTTTTAAATGATAGCAATTTTAAGAATTTGTTATTTTTAGATAATTTTGATGAGAATATGGATAAATCTAAGATAAATTATGAATTACTTAAACTAGAAGATTTGAACCTTTTATCATAATAGATATAAAGATATTTTTCGGTTTTCTTATAATAAATGATTGGAATAGTTATTACTTCACGAACCGAAGATTTCTTGCTTAAATATGAAATTGATTTAATTTGAACTGGTTGATCTCCTAAATATCCATCGATATTCTGCGATTCTTCTTTTGGTGTTGATCTCCTATATGCTACCCCTCTCTTATTTGCCATTGTTTTTAAGATAATTTCTTGGATGACAAGACCTTCAGCAGTTTTATCAATAACCAAATCTTCAACCCATTCCCTAACCATTTCCCTATTAATTTTATCCATAGCATTTTTCATTTTTAGAATCATGTCTATTATTTTATTCGTGGCTTTTTCAATTGCATTCGGATAATTTTCTAAATACCAATTTTTCCAACCTTCATAAGATTTATTTGGACATTTTTCAATTAATTCTGACATTTGTCCAACAACTTTAGGACGTGTACCTTGAGCATTTTGATTTGCTAAATTAATAATTTGTGTGGTATATTTAGGAAAACTTCTTTCTTTTCCGATTATCTGACTGTAATCTTCTTTAAAATCTATTCTTTCTTCAATCATATTGTCAAATTTTTCTTTCATATCATATTAGTAGAAAAAATAGTTATGATGGTATGTGATATGGTAATATCTATTAAGTAAAAATGAATCATCTAAGGACTAACTGACTAACTGGATTACTTTAAAATTAATTAATAAATTAATATATAAATGAAATATAAGCGGTTTAAATCTATATATGCTCATTCTTTTACTGACAAAAACAAAAGTTTCCATTATTCGCTATGGGATTTTTGTTTTATACCTATTAACCATTTTATAACGAGAATTGACTAATGTTAAAATATTTTTGGTATAGTGGATATATTTTTATCTCTCTTTTTAACTAAAGCTAATAATCAAAATCAGAGATACTATTTCTAAATTAAAAAGTTTTTAAATATTTTTTGTGTTTAATTGATATAATAAAAACTAGCTAAAAGAAAATCAGTTTAACTGATTTAATATTGTGAGCATAAAGTAAAATAAAAGAACGAAAAATTCAATTAAATTTAAATAATTCAATAAACATGTAGTTATTAATTGTTTAATTGAACTTTAATAAAAAATTTTATAAGCAAGAAATTTAAATCTTTATAAAAGAAGTGAAATTAAGAAGTAGATGTTAATATGACAAACGATAGTAAAAAAGAAAAAGATAGTAAACCTAAAAAAGAATTTTCACCCTTAGAAGAAAGTCCATTGCCCCCATCAAAAATTGAATATAAAATGGTACAAAATGAAGAAGTATTTAGGGCGTCAAAAATAGAAACTAAAATTATTCATGATATGCAAGAGAAACTTCAAGTCAAAAAAGATACTAAAAAAGATGAGTAAGATCGATAAATTTTCAGAATTGAATAGAAAAATTAATGATTTGGAAAAAAAAAATGAATTAAATTTTTTGGAAAAATTTGTAGACTCTCTTGAAAAAGATCGAGCTGACCGGAAGAATTATGTATATGACAAATTATTTCGTTTTTTTAGTATTGATTTAACAATCTTTCCTTTAATAACAGTAATTTTTACTGTATCAGGTTCCTATAATATTATTTCTTTATTATTAGCTACTTGTTGTTTTTTTATAGCTATTTTTTATAAATTTTACATACTTACTTTCAAATTAAAATCGTTCGTAACTCCAACTATAGCATTAGATAAGTTAAATGAAAAAGAAAGAGAAAAAGAATTTCTTCGCCATCGTATGGACAAAATAAAAGCAATAGACAAACATTATTTTGATAATGATAAAATGATAAATTTAATCAACCATTCCATTTGTTTTACTATGAGTTCAATAACTATTTCGCTAACAAATATACTTCAAGTAATTCTAATAGAAATCAAGGTAGACATTAATTTTACTCTTTGGGTAATATTTATAATTAGTATTGTCACTTTTAGCTTAGCGTGTTTCTATAAAAGCTTAAGAAAGCATAATGAAAAAATAAAATCTTTCTTTATTAAATTGAAGTTTTGGAAATAATATATAAGAAGACCTTCTCATTGATATTTTTTCATAATAAAGAAATCCAGAGAAATAACAGATTCAGAATATCGTAACACGAAATTTTGTCGGGTAGTTTTTAAAGGTCGATTGGAAGTAATTAAAGTACAAAAATCTAACGAAATCAAAAAAATTTGCAACGACAAAAAATGGCTTTAGAAGTAGAAATCCTAGCTGAAAGCAAATACAACGTAATAGACCAGATAAAAGAGAACCAAACTTTAGAATTCGAGAGAATAGCAAATTGGATAATCGCGGGGAGCGGAAATTTCGAGAAAACGCACGACGACGGGAGGTACAGGGATAACTGCAACACTTTTCGAGGGGCTAGCGCGTGTAAAGACCACGTATACAAAAGTCTCACGCTACATTACAACCATTGCAACAAAATGGATTGCGAAACTTGTTTTATCCAAGCTTCGTCAACGAGAGCGAGAGAGTTAAACGGGAAATTGAAGGAACTTAGAGAAAAAGCGTTAAAAGAAGGCGTTAAAATTGGTATGGTGAAGCACATCGCCTTAAGCCCGACAAAAGAGCTAATGAAGGAAATACTAACGGATTACGATAAGTTTCTCAAATTTAGAAGGGAACTCGTCGTAAAAACTATTTTAGAAGAATCTGGACTGTTTGGAGGAGTTTTAATACTCGATCTATGGGTTAAGCAGTGTAGAACTTGCGGAAAAAAAGACTACGAGTGTTCGTGCGAAACTAAAGACTTAAAACGGGTTCTAAGCCCTCACTTTCACTACATAGGGTACGGTTACGTGCTACACGCGAACGATTTTAGGGAAAAATTTAAAGATTGGGTCTACGTTAATTTCGGAAGCAGGGAAGACGCCTACCACACGCTTTTTTACACCCTTACCCATTGCGCGTTGTGGAGAAAAGACGACGGAAAACTAAAGCCCGCCTACGAGACAACGGGGTTCGTAAATTCGAAGCATTTAGAACCTATTCACACGGTAACGAAACACATTCCCCACAAATGTAAAGTGTGTAAAAAACCAATCAGAAGAATAAAAAAAGGTCTCTTAAGAACGGGAGGACTATTTCCGCACACCATCCACGTTCAGCTAATCGACCACGAATTAGAGTTAGGGCACGAAATACGGTATAAAACGCTGGTAAGGAGTTATAGAATTAAGAACATCGAAGAATTAAGGGAAGTTGTCGAGATAAACAGGGTTCGCTACGAAAAATACAAGCGAAAAAAGAAGAAATATGTAAAAGGCGATAAAGAGGGAAACGGATATGGATAATGTTAGTGATGGAATGTTAATTTTAAATTATATTTTCTTATTTTTTACAATAATACATATTTTATCCAATTAATTCTTTAAACTCGTCAGAATCATGTATATTGTCAAAATCTGCTTCTAACTTTGCTTTTTCTATATAACCCTCATCGAGTTCAATTGCTTTCTTTAAATACTTTATAGATTCTTGTTTATTATTTCTTAAGGATTCAAGGCAAGCTTTATTATACCACGCCTTAGCATATTTCTCATCGATTTCAATTGCTTGATCAAAACATTCTATTGCCTCTTCATCTCTCCCTAAATTAGATAACACAGCTCCTTTATTATACCACGCTTCAGCATATTTCTCATCGATTTCAATTGCTTGATCAAAACATTCTATTGCCTTTACATTTCTCCCTAACTTACCTAATGCAATTCCTTTATTATTCCAAGCGTAAACACCTTTCTCATCAATTTCAATTGCTTTATCATAACATTCTATTGCTTCTTCATCTCTCCCTAACTTAGATAATGCAGATCCTTTATTATTCCATGTCTTAGCATATTTCTCATCAATTTTAATTGCTTTATCATAACATTCTATTGCCTTTTCATATCTCCCTAAATTAGATAACGCAACTCCATTATTATACCACGCGTAAGGAAATTTCGCATCGATTTTAATTACTTTATCATAACATTCTATTGCTTCTTCATCTCTCCCTAAATTAGATAATGCAGCTCCTTTATTATTCCACGCCTTAGCATATTTCTCATCAATTTTAATTGCTTTATCATAACATTCTATTGCCTCTTCATCTCTCCCTAAATTAAATAACACAACTCCTTTGTTATACCACGCAAGATAATATTTCTCGTCTATTCTAATAATTCTTTCAAAATAATTAATAGATTTTGCATAATTTGCTACTTCAAATGATATTTGTGCTTTATCCATCATCCTATTTATTCTATGAGGAATAAATTTTATCCACCCTAATCTTCCAAGCATCAAGGATATGGCTAAAATAATAATTAGAAGCCCTATGATAATATTAGTTTCTTGTGGGAGATTAAGGTTATCCACAATGATGAAAATTCCAGAGATTAACAGCCCTCCAACGATAAAATCTCCCCAAAAAGATTCTTTAATTCTCTCTTGGACTTTTTCATATTTAATATCCCAACTTGGTTTTTGCTTTTCTTGTATTGGCGATGGTTCCATTGTACATCATTGTCTATTGATTAATTATTATATATTTAAAGCTTTTTTCAATATAAATCTATTTTTCTTAAAATTGAGAATAAAACAAGAGAGAATTTTCAGTGATTGCTTGAAAGAACAAGGTATAAACGTAAAAGATTAGAGTTTTTAAAGATGTTAATAAAGATAATTTAAAGAACACAAATAAAATATAATAAATTATACTTAGATTTCCACTTTCGTATAATAGGAAAAAAGATCACAATAACTAAAAATGAAAATTTCTAAACTCTTAAGAGACGAAATTATTTTTATCTTGAAAA
>JAHLWJ010000486.1 GCA_019057975.1 Promethearchaeota archaeon
ATGCTCTCTTAAAACAATAGAAGACTTAAACTGCATGGAACTTTTAGAATAATAACCAATATAAAAAAATATTGGTGAGTTAGAACAACCCAGAGGATTAAGTGATGGATAATAAGATTATTGTAAATACAAAATTAGGAAAAGTTCAAGGTTATCGGGCTGAGATTGAAAAATATATATCATCATTCACTTCTCCCGGAGTGATTAAATTCAAAGGAATACCTTACGCTGAACCTCCTATTAATGGTTTGCGATTTAAACCTCCTATACCTAGAAAACCCTGGAAGGGAACTCTAGACGCTACAAAATTTGGACCTACTGCTCCAAAACCTGAACCCTTATATAAAATACCTGGACTCCAGCATGAACAAAATGAAGCAGAGTGCTTAAATCTTAACATTTGGACACCCAATATTGATGAAAAATTACGACCTGTTATGCTGTGGATACATGGTGGCGGTTTCATAACGGGGAGCGGTGTTCAATTTGAAGGCTCTAATTTAGTATCAAGGGGTAATGTTGTTATAGTTACAATTAATTATCGTTTAGGACCTCTAGGATTTTTATATATACCAGATGAAACTGCTAATGTCGGCCTACTAGATCAAATTGCTGCCATTAAATGGGTTAAGAAAAATATCCAAGCTTTTGGTGGTGACCCTAACAATATCACAATTTTTGGTCAATCTGCTGGAGCTGCATCTGTTTGCATATTATTAGCCATGCCAGCCGCAAAACATTTATTTCATAGGGCTATAGCTCAGAGTTGTGCCGCCCATCCTTCGGATTTTAAACCTTCAAGTCGGATGGAAGCTACAGAGATTTTAATGGCAAATTTAGGTATTAAAAATGGTAATATTGAGGATTTGCGCATGATCCCAGCTGAGAAAATAATTGAAGCTGACCCTGCGCGAAATAATATTTATAAAGTTGACTGGTTATCATTTAATTTGTCTTATTTCGGCCCTGTTATTGAAAAAAACACACTTCCAACTCATCCTTTAGATAAAATCAAGAAAGGATGTGCAAGTGAAATTGATTTACTAATTGGATCAAATTTAGATGAAGCTACTGCCTATACAGCTACACATCCAGACCTTTCAATCATCGATGATAAAATCATGTACGAGCAAATTCGAAAGTATTTAAGTGGTTTAGGAAAAGATATCAATAATGCTGAAAAATTAGTTGATTTGTATAAAAATGCTAAAGGCAAAAGAAAGTTGAATACCCCCAGAGAACTTTTTGATGCGATCTGTTCAGATTATGCATTTCGTATTCCTTCTATACATTTTGCGGAACTTCATGGTAAATTCCAGAAGAATACATACATGTACTTATTTCATTGGAAAACTCCATTATATAACGGAAAATTTGGAGCAACTCATTCATTAGAGATACCTTTTATGTTTGGGAACCTCCCTGAAAAAGAGTTTGGTTTACTTCCCAAGAAAAGTGAAATTACTGAAAGATTAAGTAATAATATGATGGACTATTGGGTATCTTTCGCACGGAATGGTAATCCTAACTGTGAAGGACTTTCAAAGTGGCCAAGTTATAGAGCTGATAAGAGGTCCACAATGACTTTTGACACTGAATCCAAAGTAATTAATGCTCCATTTGAGTACGAACGAGTTGCATGGAAAGACCTCCTCTACTAAATTATTATATAATTACTTATAAATTATCTTCAATTTACATAAAAAAATATATGAAGTATTTGTAGATGAGTTAGAGAAACTCACAAATTAACTTTTTTTTTGAATACTTTTAATTTCCAATTTATTATCCTTTAGGATAATTATTCGGTACGACGTACAATGTGCTCTGTGTTACTCGGAATTTGATTTAATAATTGTTTCAAACAATCAGGTTTGAGGTTGATATCACCGAGCTCATTCAGCTTAAACCACTTGAAGATCATATCTGGACGTTCAAATCCATGAAACTCCTCTTGTTGCCACTTAACTTTAGATGTTTTGGGAGATACTAAATAGTAGAAACCTATTCCATGGATTTTCGCTCCTTGTTCTACATCAAGAGTGCCTGCTTTGCCTCTGAAAACGAAGAAGAGCTCCATTATCCACAATAACCGATGAACTTCTATCTCAAATCCTCCATTTTTCCTGATATGTCTCTTGATTGCATCTTTGGTGGTTTCATTAAATAACGGCCCTCCTCCAGGAAGTTTCCAGACATCATCATTCTCGTATCTATACAGTAGTACTCGGTTTCGTTCAATCATGACCGCGCGAATATTTGGTCCCCCAATAGTGCCTTCTTCTGATCCGAAGCCTATCTGATTTGATGTCATTACAAACTCCTAGAATGGTGCTATGGACTTTCTATAAAAACATAGTATTTATAGAAATAGTGGAACTGGTTCTGATTCTACTCGAATATCTCAACCAATTCTTTATTTAGGTCATTTTCAATACAGTTCACTACAATTTATCCTATAGGTTTGCAGATCCTAACATTTTATAAAAATTTTTCCCTATATGTCAAAATTCAAATTTAAAACAAGTATTAGAAAAGGATTATTACACAATTTTTTATAAATCTTCCTTAATTTTCCTAAAAAACACGTAAACTAACCAAATTAAATTTAATTATTATGTCAATTATAGGTATTGATCGGGACAAATGTTCAAATTGTAAGCAGTGTATCCAAGAATGCGGTCGCGGATATTTTTCCGTAGGTGAAGATGGTCAAGTTCTTTTTAACGATAATTCAATCGGGTGTAATATATGCGGTCATTGCATTGCAATCTGTCCTGAAGATGCGATTGAAACGAAGAATCTAGATAATGTTGAAAGTTACTCTGGGACTGATTCACCTGAAAATTTTGTAGAAAGTGATAAACTTCTTAAGTTTCTTCGTGCTAAACGATCAATTAGACGCTATAAGAATAAAAAGGTTTCAAAAGAATTACTAGAAAAGGTATTTGAAGCAATGAGATATGCTCCAAGTGCGGGAAATGCTCGAGCATGGCGTTATCTAATTGTATCTGATCCTGAAAAAATCAAGGAATTGAACGAAGAAATTGTCAAAGTCAGTTATGAATATTTGGGATTTCAATCGGGAGAGCAAGCACTCGAGTATTTAAAATCTACAGGAAAGAGTCTCTTCTATGAGGCACCACATTTAATTGTGTTATATTATAGAACTGTTGAAAAAAACACTGTGATGATCGGATTACGGGCAAATGATGCGGGGATCGCTTTAACTTATGGGATGCTGGAAGCTGAAAGCCTTGGTCTCGGAACTTGCTGGATAGGAATGGTTCAAGGAGCCGTTGCGAGGAATAAAGAGATATTAAAGATCTTAGGGATAAAGGGAATGGTGCTTGGAGCTTTTACTTTAGGGTATCCCGCTGTAAAATACCGGAGAGCAGTTCCTCGGCCACCACTCAAAATTAAGAAATTATAGGTGAAATTATGGCAGAAAATAAAGACGAATTAATCTTGGCATTTAAGAAAATGATGAAGCAATCGGGGCGGATTGCAAGAAGAAGCCCCATTTTTAAAAAGGACATTAAAGATTTTGGAGGAAGTATTAAACTTCAATGGAAGATCGGTAAGCTTTATGGATATCAAATCTTTGAAGAAGATAACTATTCTTTTAAAATTGGAGAACAAATAGAGGATCCCGATCTCTTCATAAGAATACACAATCCAGAGTTAGCTCTACGCTTTTTCAATGGCGAAGATATGG
>JAHLWJ010000487.1 GCA_019057975.1 Promethearchaeota archaeon
TTAATAGCTGACTTTTCTCTTTTCTGAGATATGAAAAAAACTATATTAAGTCCAGCTAAAATAAGGATTAGAATTAAATAAAATAAATTGAAGTCAGAAGTATCCAATAAGTTTAACATTTGATTCTTTATAGGGTTAGAGATTTAAAAACTACAATAAAATAGATAATTTAAAAATTTTGTAGTAATTGAATTCGATTTTGAAGTGCGTTCTAGCTTGTTGAGGGGTTAACGAAATTTTTTTTAGGGTTTTACAATCATTTATCTACTAATTCTATTGCCCCTTTAACAATAAAGTAAAAAAGATATTTAAGAAGTATTAGCAATATATTTAGAATAAAATCCTATTGTGACTTTATTCAATTTTTAAAAAGTAAGTTAATCAGTTAGGTAAAATAGAAATCACGTGAAATAAATGGAAGATTTTATGAAAGAGATGAATGAATTAATGAAAAATTTAGATTCGTCAAATAATAATGAAGAAGATAACGCAATTAGCTTTTTAATTAAAAAGGGAGAGGATTTAAAAGAAGAAATTAAATTATTTAATGAGGATTATTCAAAATTTAGAACAGGTGTTTTCTTGTGGATAAAAGATAAATATCCGAATTTTTTAGAATTTCTAAGTATTATTGCAAAACAAAAATTTTCTTTTGAAATAAATGTCTTAGATGGAATGGAACTTGTTATTTATGACTATTTTAATTTTATTAATGATATAAAGACTTTTTCTAGAGATTTATATCAACAAGAAAAACTTGAATCAGAAAGATTGGTTTTTGATAAAACTATCAAACCAATAAATATCCTTCGAAAAAAAAATGCAATGTTAGATTACTTATTTAATGAATTAGATAAAAATACCCGTTCTTGTATTGAGCCATTTGTATCGCTAATTCAGAAACACATACCAGGAGTTAAACAAATATCTGAATCATATTATAAGAATCTTTTACCTTTAATAGGAGAAAAATTAGGTTTAATTTCAAAATTATTTAAGGGAGATATAAAACCAGAGCATTTTCAAAATATTTCGAATGAGCAGGATAAATTATTACAAGAAACAGCAAATAATATCAAGCAAAAAAGCGAAATTTTAGTATCAAAGATAAAAGAAGAAACACAAATTGTGCAAAATGAGACTAAAGAATTCCTTGATAAAGTGGTAGACTCTTCTACATTCCTTAAAGAAGCGTATAGCCAAGATCCTACCAAGATAATATATGAGTACCTTTTAATGACTAAGGATATTGATTCCTTTAATATTAAATTCACAAAATTCCTCAATAGAATGTTTCATATACTTTCTTTTAATAATAGGGATTATGAAATTCATTATCAAATAGGAAAATACAATAACCAAGAAAGAAAAAAATTAAAAAATCTCCTTTCTAAGAATTTAAACAAAAACTATTCAAATCTAGCTAATTTTCTACTGGAATGTTTTAAGTATAACAAATTTAGAAGATTGGAAGCTCATGAAATCCCGGATAAAATAAAATTATCAAATGATCGAAAAATTGCTTATATCCCAAAAACGGGGAATGATCCTGATATTGAGATGGATATCAATAAGATCAAGAGAATTATTGATACATATAGTTTTTTCATTGATGCCATAGATATTTAACTATTTTTTTTCTGAAGTAATCATAATAAATCATAATCCAATGTTAAATTTTGGCGTTCAACAGGAACAATAATTAGCCTTTCACCGAGTTCCATCTCCTGTCGTGCCCCCTCTTGAAAAAGTTAGGTAAGCCACTCCAAACTATCGTTTTCACCATCAAGATCGATTCTTAAAAAAAGACCAAACTTGTAATTATATAGAGCAAGTTTTCATAAAAACGAAGAACTAATAAACGATTTTAAAAAATCTATAGATAATAGGTTAAAGGCTTGTAGATTATAAATTTTATTAAAAAAAAATAAATAAACTCCTAATTCAGACTAGGATAAACTATGTTATATTTAAATTCTATTTTAACAATATAATTATTAAGCACATTCTAGAGCTGATTAATCTTGTCGTCGTTAAATTTACTTGTAATAAAGAGTTCATTTCCATATTATCTAATCGATGATGATTCTAAGCATTGGTTTAATAATCTTAAATTACCTTACAAAATAGTATTATTCTACTTTCCAGGTGAAAAAGAAGATTGGAATTTATTCTCTAGAGAATTATATACCAATTTCAATAAGCGTAAATATAGATCAAAAGAGTTATATTGTATCGTGTACGTTGTGCATCCTATGTGCCAAGATTGTGATGTAGCCTCTACCTTTTTCGAGTTGAATAGATTTCCCGCATGTGTGTCAATTTCTTTTCAAAAATTTAGGGATTTTCTTTGTCTCGATGAGAACAAAATAAAAAATCCTAATAACTATAATAAAATCGAATACCAAACTCATTACTTTCAATTAGATGATCCAGATAATCCTGAAAGTAGAAAAAGATCAATAGATATAATCTCTCAAAGAGTGTTAGACTTCTATTTATATCTTAAAGGCAAAAAGAGACCTACTTTTCAAATTAAAGAAATAGTAGAAGAAAAATATGGCGTAATTTTAAGTAAAAATCCACCCAAACCAAATATCACTAAAATCATCCTATTTCTTTCGCGGATTGAAAATTTACCTGAATCTGAATGAGAGTTATTTGCAATTGTAAGAAAAATAGCTAATGAACTCAATCTAATCAAAATTACTGTTAAAAATCCAATTCTATCCACGGACTTTGAGACTACTCGTCAAAAATTTAAACTAATTAAATTTCCAGCAGCAATATTTATCAGAATCGCAGATAACAATGTGATATTAAAAATTGATGGAAATGATTTTGAAAAATTAAGAGCTGATAAGATTGATCTGTTTGAATTAATGTCTCACATTCATTATGCCATTACAGAAAATAAAACAAAAGAAGATATTAACCAAATTCTGTCCCAATATTCGAGTAGTATTAAAATTTCTGAGACTAAAGATTTAATCCTAAATAGACTATTAGCAATCGCAGAAAAGATAGATGAAAAACAAAATATTATAATTTATCTTCAAAATGGATATCGTTTCTTAAAATTGAGGTTAGCAAAATCAATTAAAAAATTGGATAAATTGCATGGAGAAATTGAAAAATATGGTGAGAATTTGAAAATTAAAAAGAAAGATAAATTATTATTAGAGGATTTAAAAGAGATCCTAAAGTACTTCGAAACTTTAAAGGAAGTTGAAGAACTCGAGTTTTTATTGAGAAAAAGGAAACCAAAAGTAATAAGAAAGGTTCAAAAATGGCTTGATGATAATCCAGAAGTGTATGTATTACTTAAGAATATTCAAACTACTGCCACATTTATCTCAAAGGTCTACAATATGATTAATCCTCTTAAAAAAATTCTTAGAGTGTAATCCAAGACTAAAAATCATCTTAATTCTATTAAAGATAGAGAGGTAAATTCAGAGTATGATTTCAAAGGAAATTCTTATGAAATTATTAATGAATATCTTGAGAATGTAGAATCAGATATGAAATATAGAAATCCACTGGCACTCTATACTTGTATTTTGCTTGTATTATGATAATTCATAGTCCAATGTTTTGATCAGATATTTTTCGCCAGTTGCACCATTTTGCACCAATGCAAGTCTATTTGCTAACTGTGTTAAAATTTGTCGTTCAATAGGATCTTCTGAAAAAAGTAGGTTATTCGGATAAT
>JAHLWJ010000096.1 GCA_019057975.1 Promethearchaeota archaeon
CCAATTAGTGCGAAAAGTCCAAAAATTATTACAAATCCGTGTATTGCATAAATTTGAATTTCAACGACAAATCCAGAGATAATGGGTGTTAAACCAAACCCAATCCCGACTATAATCTCATTAATAGTTGAATACTTTGAAGAATTTTTTGCTGTACCATATTCAAGCATAATCTTCATCCCAACGCCATGGATAAATCCTAAGAAAAGTCCCACCGCTGCGATTATGATTGAAATATACCAAATATTCCCAGTTAGAATGATTATAAGCGCAACTAAAATGACCATTACCATTCCAAATAAGGAGGCAATTTTTCTTTTATAGATATCCATATAATTTATCCAAATTAAACCAATCAGCTGAGTAAGTTGAATTCCAGCTTGCACAAGATAGGTTGGATAAGTAGGCGTATCAGTAGGAAAAAAAGCCTTCAATAGCACAGGATATCCAAACATAAAAATTGATTTTGAAGTTGCTAAAAATATTATACTTAACCAGGAAAATAGTACGGGATAAATTATCATAGGTGTGTGTGAATTAATGACTAAATCTTCTTTAATATCTAAGTGAGAAAGAGGGTCTTCTGTTTGATATATAACCTTTTCTTCCGAGATATCCCATTTCTCATCTTTCTTTAAGAAGAAACTTGCTGGAATTAACAAGAGTGATAAGCTCCAAGCAATAATCATAGCCAGATAATCACCAATAGATAAAGCAAATAAAAAACCTACAAGGAGCCCGAATATAAATCCAAAATTCCACGAGAAATTAAAAAATGCAAAATTCTTTTTAGATTTTTCAATGTTACTTACCTTTTGCCATCTACTTAATAAGTTAAGGCAATTGGGCCAAAATAATCCCATGTTTAATCCTGCTAAAATCCGAATCATAATTAAAAACCACGCTTCAGGATATAATATTTGGACACCAGTTAAAATAGGTGTGAGAACTGAGTTTAATATTAAAGCGTTTCGAATTCCTAAATATTTTGTAGTAATAAACTGCCCTGCAATCGGTGCTATGATATAAGCCAGGGCCCCTGCAGCACTTATAAAGCCTAACGTACTCGCTCGAATACCTACAATTAAATACAGATAATTTGATAGAGCTCTTTCAAAAATTGAGATATAAAATAATCTTATAAAAGAAAGTAATAATATAGGCCAAGTTCGATAATCGCGGGACGAAAAATTATTTATTGCCAAAATGTCAAACAAATCAATATATAGTTTAAATATAGAATATTTTTTGGCTCAAATAGTTTCTGGTTTCTTTTTAACTTAATATTCAACATCCACATATTAACTTTTTCAATTCCACCTCTATTGGATTATAACCTTCGACTGAACAGCTTCCGTTTACGTATAAAATATCATAATTGCTGTCTTTTAAATTCTCTTTAATAAATTCTTTATCTTGTTCGTAATTGAGGTCAATAATTTCACGCCAAATTATGACTACTTGATCACTATTGGCTTTCCCTGTAATGATAATATAATTTTTATCATTATTTTTAATTTTCTGAACCTTTTCAACTAATAAACCAATTAAATAATTGAAGGTCTCGATTAAATCTACATTGACGACTTTTGACTTATGATTCTCAGAGACTTTTAATTTAAATTGAAAGGGATCTTCCATCTTATCGACGTTAAAAATTAATTGACTTCTTTTATCATCAAATTCGAAAAGCGCTTTTTCAGATTGTTCAAATTTGATGTTTTCAATAGAATCTTCAAATTGTTCCAAATAGTGATATTTAAAAAAGCCACCCTTCTTGGCATTCATAGTTTTTGAAATTCCAGATCTCTCACCTTTTAAAACGGATTTCATCCGTGGCAAAACAAAACTTTCAAAGTGATCACCCATCTCTATTCCAATCCATCTTCTATTTATTTTATGAGCCGTAGCCGAAGTTGTACCAGAGCCTAAGAAATAATCTAAGATTACATCCCTTTCTCTAGAACCACATTCAATTACTCTTTGTAGTAATTCTTCAGAATTTTCTGTTGAAAATTTATGAACTTGAGAATAACCAGGGATATCCAACCAATCATTTCTTATAGGTTCTAAGTCATAGTATAATTCAGGTTTTTCATTTATAACATTTCCAAAACAATCAACATACTTTTTTTTTTTATTTATTCTTACTTTTCCTTCTTGCTCAAAAACGTTAATTCTTTGTTGGGATAGCCCCCATCTTCTATTTTTAGGAGGATAATATTTTTTTCCTAAAATAATTTTGGGGTTTTCATTTGATCTAGGTAAATCTAAAAGTTCGTACCACTTTGGTTCCTTTCTCTTATGTTGTATTTGATTGAAATAATAATCATCATTGATAGAATAAAAAAAGAGACTTTCAGTTTGTTGAATAAAGGGCTTTTTTATTTGTTTTTTCGCTCTAGTCTTATTGATGATAATTTCATTTCTGAAATTTGGCTTACCAAATACCATATCTAATAAAAATCTTATATAGTGATTACCCCTATTATCAATTCTCACAAATATATTCCCATTTTTATTTAATATATATCTAGCTTGGTTTAAACGGTTGAGCATCATCACCAGCCAGGAAGAGTCTAAGTAATCGTTTTTATAAAGATATTCTTTATTACCCGTATTAAATGGAGGATCTATATAAATTAGATTTACTTTTTCACTCCATTTTTTCATAATCAAATTTAGTGCTTGAAAATTTTCGCTTTTTATTAAGATTCCATCTAAAATATCATCTAGATTATTATTATGTGTTAGGGCAGTAATTAATTCCCATTTGAATTCCTCATCGAAATATTTTGTATCAATAGTGAGATGCTCCCATTTGGAATTAATATTTTTTTTGTTTTTAGTCAATTCAAACTTGTTATTAATCTTGATTTCAAATAAATTGAGCCATTCCTTCATTTGTGCTTGATTTTTCAAAATTTTATATAGAATTTTTTCTAAAAAACACTCTCCTGCGTATTCTTTTACTTTATCGAGGGTAATAACATAATTAGTTTCTAATACAAAATTTCTCTTGTTCCACAGTTGTACTTGAAAATTTTCAATTTGAGCTAAGAAATCAATTATTTTTATAGCGATCTCTTCTACAACTTTAGCCGTTTCTAAATATATTTGTAAATCTTCATATTCAAGCTTTTTAAGAACTTCAAATCCTAAGATTTCATTCCTAATAAAGTCATTTAATTCAGACTTAAGAAATCCTTTTAAATCTTTATGGATAAAATAGTCTTTAGATTTTATTTTTCCAGATTTATTATAAAAGTCTATAGATTTCACATAATGTTGGTCTTTATTTAGCCAATGTAAAAGAACTTCATTTTCATTAGAATAAGTTATATAATTTTCATTATGTCTTTTTTTATAACCTAAATCCCCTTTTTCATAATACTGAGAAAAAAATTTTAGTAAGAAATTATGAATATCTTTTGATAGGTCTTCAGAAAGAACTAAAGGGTTAAAATTACTAATTAAATTCTGGATATGTTTTCTTTTAAAGTTTAAAATTTTATAAATACCGAAATCATAATCTTGAATTTCAGACTGGAATATTTTTAATAAACCGGATTTAAACTTCTCATGAATTTCATTAATCATTTATGCCCACATCGCACTATCAAGATTATCATAATGAAGTACTTTTAACGTCTAAATTTTTTATTCATTTCACGTGTTAGGTTATAGAAGATCTTATCTACGCCATTACCTGATTTAGCGCTGGTTTCTTCGTATGAACAGGCTTTTATTTTTTGTTTGAAGGTTAAACAATCTTGTTCAGGAATAATTCTTTCATTAGGGTTAATTAAATCCAATTTATTCCCCACTAAAATTCTAGGGACAATATTAATCGTATTTTCTACTTCTTCTATCCAAGAAACTAGATGTTCAAACGTTTCTTTCCGAGATAAATCAAAAACAAACGCAATCCCTTTAGCACCTTTATAAAAAGCTCGCCGAACCCATTTGAAATGATCTTGACCCGCTAGATCCCATATTTGCAATGTTACCATACTTTTAACGTTAGGGATTTTTAAATGTTTTACAAAGAAGTTTGATCCTATAGTAGATTGTACATTAGATATAAACCTCCTCTCCAAATAATGATGTAAGAGAGTGCTTTTTCCTACTCCAAAATCACCCACTATACAGATCTTATAAAATGCAGATTTTATACCCATCTTTTTAAATTAGTAGATTTGTCTTGAGTCAATATTAAAATAATACTTATAGATGCTTAAGTATCTTATAGATTGTAATTATAACTTTTTATTTATTTATTAAGAAATAATACCAACTTATTTTTATTAAGTGTGTGCTAAAATAGATATAACTAAAAATTTAAACTAGATTTTTGTTAGAAAGGCTAGATTTTTAGAAAATAATGCAAAATATTCAACACTCAGAAGTTACCGTAAATTTTTTTGTTTTATTCAAAGATGAGGATGTCGCAATAGATGGATGGATTTCCCTTGAAGAAACTCTACCCAAATTCATTTCATTATTACAAGAAGAGATCGAATATTATTGGGGAGCAGAATATGCTAATATGAATGATTATTTAATCTTCTACATCGATTTAGATGAAAAAAACAATCTAAAGGAAATTACAGACGAATTAATTTATCAAAAAGTAAGAATACTTAAGAAAATTTTCATCGTGGTTTTACATGAAGATATTAAATACCGAATAATTGAAAATCTTCCATTAGTGTTCGAATGGTTTATGCTCTATTCTCAATAGTAAACCTTATATCTGATTTTGGAATAAGCAATTAAGATGTTTGTTTGATTGCATTAGTTTATTACTTTTTACAATTCATTTTTAGAAAACTATATTACGATGGAATACTTAAAAATCATGATTGGTATATTTTTAAAAGTGTACTAATTTCTATGAAAGCGCTAAGGTTTTATCAATGGGAAAAGGAACAGTAAAATGGTTTAATAGTAAGAAAGGCTATGGGTTCATTACCCCTGATGATGGATCTCCAGATGTATTCGTTCACTATTCCGAAATTCAAGGAGAGAGTGAGGAATTTAAGATTATCTATGAAGGAGACATTGTCGAATATGAAATCACAGAGGGAAAGAAGGGTCCCCAAGCCAGTGCTGTAAAGATAACTCAAAAAGGACCACGATTGAGCAGCCGAAAATCATTTTATTAATAAATTAATTTATTAGTAAAAAAGGTTAGTAAAAGTTTTAAGAATAAGGAATTTTGCAGGATAAAAAATATATAGTAAGGATGTTCTGAACTTCTTCTCTCGATTATTTTAAATCTTACATATTCCCTTTTTTTTATTTTATTTTATTTTAAATATTAGGAATTAGAGTATAAAAAAAAGGTAAATAAAGATTTATTAAAGCAACATTTCTGTAAAGGTCTTATTTCCTATTAATTGTTTTTCTGGTGGGATATTATCTCGTACTTTTACCATTTTAATTGCATCACTTGGACAATTCACAGCACATATGCCGCATCCTATGCATAATTCTGTTCTTAATACCATTTGCTCATCTGAAGAATCGGCTTCTAATGGAAATTTATGATATATCGCTCCTTTAGGACATTTTCTCACACATGTTTCACACTTTGTACAAAGCTCTTTATTAAACGTAGGATAATAATTAGAGGGGTAAACACCTTTTTCGTGAAAAATTTTGGCTGGAAATAACGACCCACAATGACAACTACAGCAATTACAAAAAAAGTTGGATGATTCAAAACCTTGATCAAAAATAGCATTATGTACTAACCCTCTCTTTTCAGTTTCCTTGAGAAATTCAATAGCTTCCTCCTTATTTAACAATCTTGCTCCACGAACACCATTATCAACCATCATTTTTCCAGCGAGTCCTGCAACTAAACACCCCATTTCAGCTGGAGCCACTTCACAAGGTTCTCCAGATAGTTCACCAATTAAACGGCATTGGCACGTAATAACAGCAAATTGATCGTGTTTATTTATTAGATTCATTACTGTCTCATAGGGTAACGTTTGTGCTTGAACATCGTAATCTTTATTAATTTCAATTAATTTTTCATTAGTTTCGATTGGAAGGAGTGGGCGAAAGAGTTTCCATTCCATCTCGCGGGAATTTTGTGGCAAAACTTCCTTCATAATATCTCTATACAGTACAGCTGCTTTTTTCAAATTTTCTTCAGTATCTGTACTTCTCATAAAATATTTCTCAAAAATTCCTGGAATTATAGGTTCAAGACAATATTTTGCACCTGATTTAGAAATTGTACCGTTTTTAACTGATCGTGATAAAATTTTCTTAATCTCATCCTTAGTCATGCCAGATCTTTCTACCAATTGTTTCAATGAATTATTTTTATCAGCGCTGTCGAAATGGGAAAGAAGTTGAATTTCTTCTTCATTCCAAAATACTTTCATTAGTTTTTTAATTTTTCTATGTTTTGGAGCATATAGAGGGCCTAATACTAATTTTTGTCTAACTGTTTCATAATAATCTACTTCTGTCATAGAATATATTATGATAGTTATTTATTAAAAATTAATCACTGCAATGGACATATCTGTCGATAAGGCTTGACTTTTATGTATACGTTGGTAATATTTTAAAAAGAAAAAATAAAAGGGGGATATATTCAATTTGCTTTGAGATCTTGGATAAATTTTTTGATTTTATCTTTATGATCTCCATTTTTAATATCGTTTTTTGTAATTTCTAAAGTTGAAATTGGTGTTTTCTCACACAAATTTTCCATACTATCAAATGTTTTTTGCCCACCACTTCCGCCTTCAGTACAAAAAAAAGCTACATCCTTAATTTTATTTTTAAATTCTGTGATATAGGTCCTTATTGCGGGGGTCATTCTCCTATTCCATATAGGCGTCCCTAATATGATTAAATCGAATAATTCTGGATTTTTTTGAATTTCTTTAATATCAGCCAGTTTTTTGAAAGTAGCATCTTTTCCAGACTTTAGAAAACCTATGAATCCCTTTCGTTTTTTAATATCAATAATTTCCTCAAATTCCCACTCTGCTTCATTCGAAATTAATTCACCAATTTTTCTAGTGGTTCCTTTTCTTGAATAATAAACTACTAAACTGCTCAATATAAATCACTTTACAATTAATAATTAAAAAAGGTTGTATTTCAATTCTATCAAAAAAAATTATAATGTATAAATTTATTCTTTCTTATAGGTTTTTCCTATGCTAAAAGCTCCTCCAAGAAATTCTCCAATTTTCCAATACTTATTATCAATTGAAAATATAAAAGGTTTCAATTTAGTTATATCAGGTATTCCATTTGTAAGATAATACTCATCGGCGTAAGCACCAATTACTTGTCCTATAAAAATCTCATGACCTTTTTCTGTTTCAGTAAATTCCTTGGTGTCGATAGTTTTTACAACCTTACACTCAAGATTTACTGGAGCGTGAGTTATCATAGGGGCTGTTTTCAAATCTCCATAAAAAACTTCAAAAACTTCTGATTTATCTACTTCCTTACCTGACACTATACCAACATAATCCGCAACTTCTACCATCCCTTCTGAAGGGATATTTACACTAAAAGTTTGATTCTCTTTTATACCAATGTTCGTGTAATGAGTTTCATATGAAGAAATAGCAATTAAGGGTGGTTTATATTCGACAACATTAATCCACGCTAAAGCCATGAACGTTGGTTTTCCTTTCACATTTGTTCCGATAAGTGAAACAGGCATGGGATATAAATATACTCCGGGTCGAATTTTATTTTTCGTCATTTTAAATCATAAATAATATTTTTGATTAAATTATTCAATTATTCTATTTTAACATTCACATTATAAGGTTAAAATGATTAGATTATTTGTATTCTTTTATGAGTTAGAAGTAAAAGAGTCTCTCCCGAATTAGATTTTATGAATTTGAGGTACTTATTAATATCGACCGTTGAAAAATCATTGTTTTCCTTAAATTTTCTTCGAATAAAAATATAAGAATATATTTTAAATAGTAGAAAGTAATAGTAAAAACATGTCTTCATTTTCTGATAATGAGAAAACTAGGGCTGATCTGCAACCCTCCTCAAAATTTTTAGAATTCATAATTTACATGCTTTTCCTATTTGGTCCTTTAACTGGAAATATTATTATGGTTCTGTTTCACGTACTTTCTTCAGAATTTAATGTATCCCAAGACGCGATACTTATTGCAATTCCCGCATTCATGTTTCCTTTTGCAATTACTCAGCTCTTTTCTGGGGTAATTTCAGATATAAAAGGAAGGTTTCCAGTATTAATACTTGGTTTAATCTTATTTGGTGTTGCGATGCTAATAGCTACCTTATCTTTCTCTTTAGAAATATATGTTGTAGCAAATGTACTCGGGGGAATAGGGTTTGGATTTATTAATCCTGTGTTGATTGCTTTAATGACAGACTTAAGTTCTCCACAAAATATCCCAAAAAAGATGGGATTTCTTGGTGCCAGTGCTAATCTAGGAGTTGGATTAGGACCTTTAATAGCCTCTCAAATGATATTAATTGGATGGCGGTCGATTTACATATTATTTGTAGTAATTAGTGTATTTGGATTGATCTATTTCATTTCCTCTACTAGACCTCCTCAGAAAGTTCCAGAGGAATCAAGAATAAAGATTTTGCTATCGCAGCTTTCAATGGAATTAAGACGTTCAGTTATTATTTTAATGGTATTCTCAGCATTATTACTTTCACATACATATTTAGCGATAAATATATGGACTTCGAGAATTCTTTCAGGTGAGACAGATGAAACTTTAGTTGGATTAGTGCTTGGATTAGCTGGAATAGGTGCGGCTATAACTGGTGCTTTAACAGGTACTATGATTAAGAAAAAAGGTATCGGGATTCCACTAGTTTTTGGTTCTGTTTTATTATTCGTTTCATTAGCAATTTTACTGCTAGTTGGAGATATTACTCAAAAAGAAGTATTTATTGTCTTAGCTATAGGGTGGATAATTGCAGGTCTCGCAGGAGGGACTCTTTTTCCAGCTATAACTTATTATAGTCAAGTACTTTCACCAGAAAGACGGGGTGCCTTAGCAGGTTTGCTCACCGCGGGATATTTTATAGGGATTGCTTTAGTTCCTACTACATTAGCTCCAATATCTGAGATGTTCGGGATAACAGGAATATATCTTTCTATACTTGGAATATCTTTGCTATTTGTTTTTATATTGTCTTTATTGTATTTATTAGCTAAACGCACAATTCAGCAAGGAAAATCCTCTTTACACTAAAATAGCGGAATAAAACTAAAAAAAATAAAAACTGTCGGTAATTTTATGGTTTAATTTTTGATATATTATATATCATAATTATTTAGGCTTTTATCATTACCAACATCATTTTAAACTGATTCAATGCTTTTAATGCATGTGGCTCATGTGCTGGCATGATTATCATCTGCCCTTTTTTAACTATGTATGATTTTTTTGAAATTGAGATTTCAGCTTCGCCATCAAAAACATATACAAGGGCATCAAAAGGTGTAGTATGTTCGCTTAATCCTTCACCTTTATCAAAGGAAAATAATGTAACCGTACCTACTTCCTTATTGATTATAGTTCTACTAACAACTGAGCCTTCTTGATAATCTAACATTTTTACTAAATCAAACACATGTGCTAAATCTACTTTTTCACTCATAATTTTCTCATCTTATTAAAATAGAATGCTTATTAACTTTTAAAAGGAAAAATTCTATTTAAAACTAAACTCGAACATGTTTACTGAAATAAGGATATATAAAATTATTCAAGCTTTAGAATAAAGAATTTTTCCATTAAATTAATAAAAAGTTTGAGATGGTTACTCGCTTGCTACTTTCCATTGAGTTCCGCAAACACCACATTTATATTTCTTCCCATAAATGCGTGGATAAGCCATTATTATATTGGTTTTATCGATTTCTTCATGAATGAACATATTTATTTAAAAACATTATAGAGAACTTATTGAAAAACTTAAGTAAACCAAAAACTTATGTGGGCAAAAAAGATTTTTAAACTAAAATTGTATTTATTTTTATATTATTAGATTATTCTTTTAAGTGAGTTAAATGCGATTATTTAAAATTAGTGAAA
Organism: Promethearchaeota archaeon; assembly: GCA_019057975.1. Next base: position 10,098 of record JAHLWJ010000096.1, read on the forward strand.
AGGGAGAATTAATCAAATTAGATAAGTTAATCTTTGAGGAGGTTGATGTTTATCTTGTGGATGATGAAGAAAAAAATACGATATATATTTGGGTGGGACTGAAAGTTCACCAAGAAAAAAAAGATATCACTGCTGATATTGCACGAAAATTAGATAAAGAACGTGGTGGTTCTACAAAAATACTCATCATGAAAGAAAAAAGAGAATATGGTTCATTTTTAGCGATGATGCACAATCTAGAAAAAGGTTTAATTCCTGGAGTTTCAGTAGAAAGAAGGCCAGAATTTGTATTTGAAGTGCGTCCTGAAAGTATTAAATCTATTAAACTTGATGGAACTCCCGAAGAACGAGAAATTAAAGTCGAGACAAGGATAGTAGAATGGCTTCAACAGATCAAAGAACACAGAATATCAAAACCAACAGCAAAGGATGAAGAAGCTGCCAAACTCGTCAAATTTGTCAAACTTGAAAAAGCTCCTGCCGAAGTAGAACCTAAGGATACAACTCCAATCGAGAAAATTACACCAAAGGAAGAAGTTATAGGAGAAGTAGAAGAAGCAGACTTTAAAACTCAAATAAGAGAAGCTGCATATTACCTATCTCAAAAAGGTTACACGTATGACGAACTTTGTTGGATTTTAAGCGAGAGAATTCAAAAGATGAGCCTAGAGATGCCATCTATTGAAGATATTAAGAGAAAAGCAGAGCAAGTGTTTCGTTCATCATGTAGTTATGATGAACTCGCCTGGCTCATATCGGAACTTGATATTCTTACTAAAAGGAGTTATCTTGAAGAAAAAAAGAAAAGAAGCTATTATTAAAACCCGGTTTCTTATCCACAACAACTATTACTCTGAGGATTTTTAGATCGAGCTCGAGCATTCCATAAACAACCGCACCCTTTACGCTCTTGTAGGAGAATCGCCATTGCGGGGCAATTTCTTTTACATGCACTACACTCAGTGCATCTTTCAGGTTCATATATTTTGAATTTTCCATTATCACTTGGTTGGGGGATGCCGAAAGGGCAAACTTCTGCGCAGACTCCACAACCAGTGCATAGAACTGGATCAATTGATATTTTTGGAAGAGTTATTGATATTTTAATTGAAGATGGTTTTAGGGTTATTTTAAACACATCGTTTATTTAACACTTTAATTAAATAATATATTTTATCATATTTATGTTACTATTTTATAATTTAGAAGAAGATAAATCCGAAAGTAACTGTAATTAAGCCAATGAATAACAGTGTAAGATGAATTTTCCTGAAAATTGGATATTCCTCTTGGATCTCAGCAGGACTAGTAGTCATTGAATAACCGCTAAAGCTCATGGTTGAGAAGAATGCAAGCCAAAAATAGAAACACGAGTTCCATATAATTAATAGTAGTGAGCGATGGAATGCCCATGTTATTCCACCAAGAAATAACACATTTAAAATCCCAAAGAAACTCCCCTTAATAAGAAACTTCCGCGTAAAATTCGTAAGAGGGAATAAAGATGCTATTAGAAAATTAGCAAGGGCAATCCAAAGCCAAATCTCCCCTACTCTCCAAAATTTATCAATCCAAAATGTATTAATAAAACTTAACCCTAAAAGGAGCAGAAGCAAAATGACTGTTGGCCAGAGGAAAATTTTCCGTAGTAAAAATGTCGTATGTGTTATAAATGCTCTTAATCGATGAGAACTGGTAAATCTTGCCAGCTTCCATTTGTCCGGTTTTTTCGCAGGACGTTCTTTTAAGTATTTGGGTAAATATTTAGCCCACACGGGACCATAGAGTATATTGAAGGGGAAATCAGGTGATTCACTGGAGATCAGTGGAGCTGCAACACCCCCTGCTGAAAGTTGAGGAAGAATTAATGTTTTTCTATTTGTTATTTTATCAATTCCTGTTGCTTCAACCGCTTCAATTAGTTGTTTGTTGCCAAAATCATCCCCACGTGCCGCACACCAGACATTTATTCCTCTTGAATCTACACATAATACCCAGGCATCTATTCCTTTAAGAGATCTCATAACTTTAATATAGGTATAAACGTAATTAGCTGTTACGATAATTGGTGATTTTTCATCTGGTTTTCCTGATTGATAAATTCCTGGTTCAATAGCAATATGATCAACTTGTCCTGTAAAAATACATTTATATATTTGCACTTGTCCTCGAAACCCCTTAAATTTTCTTTGTGAGGGACGATAGTATCCAGGTTCATCTCCATTTGAATTCCCAACTTTTTCTAATTCCAGAGCTCTAATTGATCCCCGTTTCCATTTTTTTTCGGTATTAATTTTGAACCCTATAGGTTCTATATAATTAAAAAACCATTTCACAAGTGAAGTACTTGGTAATCGAAGTCTTCTCAATTTTTTTTTATACCACCATCGTTTTATTTTAAATATTGTTTTCCAAAATCCTGAAGGGATAAATTCAGCAGCAACTATTAATTTACCCCCTGGTTTCAATACTTTTCGTGCACTTCTAAGAAAGATTTGCTGTTCAAAAGGTCTAAGCTCAGAAAGCATGAATGTACTAACAATAATATCTTTAGAATTCTCATCAGCGGGTAATTCTCTGATAGTTCCTATCTGATATATTAATTTTACATCTTTCTCAGAAGGATAGTTCTTCATGGCAGTATTAATCATTTGAAAATTTTTGTCTATTGCTAGAACGTCATTTCCTTTTAGTGCCATCTTAGCAGCAAGGGTACCTGTCCCACTTCCTACTTCCAATATAGATTTGGATGTTCCAATCCGTTCCAAAACCCAATCTTTGACTTCAACATTAACCCCCTTTGTTAAGACTGTAAATTTCTCATCATAAGTATCTGGTTCTAGCTCTAACTTCCTCATAAAAGTAACAGCGATATTAATCACTTCCTTATAAACAAATTTTCGAATATAGTTTTAAAGTAAAAATATTGTATATTTCTTAATTTTTCTCTTTGAAATATATAATCAATATTTATAAATAATGGACTCCTAATTTTTTAAGTTCTAAAATATATATCGAAAATTTAAGACCTTAATTGAATAGTAAAATTACAAATAAAAGGTTTATAATATGAGCGAGATAGAAGAAGTAAGTGATGAAGCATTTTGGAAAGGAAAACTCCGAAAACATTGGAAGACACTATTTGTAATAATTGTAGCAGGAATCTGTGTTTTTATCGGTGCATTATTAGTATTAATTTGGTTTATTGATTCCTCTCCTCTTGGTGGATATGGTAAATGGTATTTTAATGACTGGACTTTGAATTATGTAGTTGGATTCTGGATACTTATAATTCTATGGGAGTTATTATTAGTGGGAGTTCCAGCATTTTTATTTTTTGGTGGTGGTGGATATTTATGGTGGCGCAAATTACCCGAAGAAGAAAAACAGGAATTTAAAGAGAGAGAGAAAAAAGCAAAATCTCACAGAGCAGAAAAGTATGGGGGTGGCGGTGGTTTTAGTTTCTTTATGTTTATTGCATATTGTATTTATATTGCAGTAGATGGGAATTATAATGAACGATTTGGCACTCAACCATACACTTATTGGTTAAGTGCATACTTCTTGACATTCATGTGGATTTTTATTTTTCTTGGAGTTCCTGTAGCAATTATTCTTATAATATTGTATTTCACTAAATGGAGAAAAAAGTAGGAATTAAAAAAATATTCATTTCTTTTTTTTATATTATATTTTAGGTTGAAAAATCTTTTTGCTTATCAAATTGAGCACTGTTTCAGCGTCCTTTACTTGAAAGCCTTTTTTAGCGTAAAGTAAATAGGAGAGGAAGAAATAATCTGTCTTCCTCATTTTCATAACTTCTTCTGCCCTATTGATTATTACTTTTTCGTCTGAGGTTATTTTTACATCTTGAGGTTTTAATTCTAATGGATAAATTAAGGAAGTCTCTAAATGCTGCTCAAGTAATTCTTTAATCCCCTTAAACGCAGAGATTTCTCCTGTAAAACTTGCTAGTTGTTCGCCGTAGATATTATCAATATCGTATGATAAGGATTTAATCGAATCTAAAAAGTCTTGAGAAGGATTCTCTTTCATTATAAGTAAAATTCTAAAGGCTTTAAATTCAGACATTATTATTTTAGATTTAAGATATTCTAGCTTTATTGTTTGAGATTGTTCATTAGCCCCTGTTAATTCTATACCAAAGCTACGAATAGCCTCTAAAAATCCTGTGATGAGTGATGCATCTATATCTTTTCCTGCAAGCATCTGTTCATAAATATTTAATCCGGTTCTTTTTTCAATGACTATGAAATATTCCAAATTTAAAACATCCATGTATTTATTATAGATTTTTTGTCTGTATTCTTGGTGAATCCTTTTAGATCTTTTTATAAGTTTATATGAAGTAAAACTTGCTCCTGCTAGGATAATTGAACCTACTACAATTAGAACTATATATATTGGATCTAAAACAAAGGGAACATTAACTTGAAAATCTTGGGATTTAATCCCTGCATTTTCTCCATCAAACCAATAAATATAAGCCCAGTAGGTTCCTTCATTTGGGTT